>NZ_JAUBVF010000117.1:0-5322 GCF_036705685.1 Microcoleus sp. AT3-A2 | reverse complement strand
GAGGTTTTGGCTCAGGTTTTTGGGGCTGATAATACTATTACTTCTCTCGATTTTCTCACTCTGGCTCCTTAAGACAAAAGCGCCTTCAATATGCTGCATTTTTCCTAATATTATAGAACTCGATTTGTTATTAAATAAATCGAGTTTTTTAATATTTAAAAAGTCAAAAAAATCAAGCTAGTGAATTATTGGGTAATTCGACTTCCTGACGACCCTAAAATTAGTTTTTAATTAGTGATTTATTTCGGATAAAAGTCAAAAAAAGAAGTTGATAACTACAAAATTTATTATAACCATTGTTTGAGTGAAATATAGATTATCTGAGATTCTGCTGATTGACAGCCCTAAAATTGGTTTTGATAAGAACTCAAGTCTTAATAAAAATCTGATAAATTAAGCCACGCTTACTACACTAACGAATACTTGTCAACTGCTTTTAGGTAAAAAAAATCGAATTGCGCGGTGTATTTTCGTACAACGTGTGTGTTTTTTCTAATCGTAAAATAATTTAGCACCACGTCTGAATTGGCTGAAAAACCCCTAATTTACCAGGTAAATATAGGGAACTGCTACTTTTGGAAGATGTCGATCACAAAAAAATCGAAGTAAATAGAACTTGTTAACTATGCGAAGTAGAGAAATTAGCAATTAGAAATTTCCATTAGCAATTAACAATAATATCTACCACTGAAGATTGAAAATTAACAAATCAAGGAGCTATGTAACTCATGAAAAATTTATGGTGCAACTACTCTTCGCCAATTCACAAATCAAGTTGCGATCGCTGTGACACCGACTGCATAAAAGCTTCTTTGATTGGGGCGCAGTTAGTCAGTGATCGGGTGATCAATATTTCCTGTTTAACAAAAGGGAGTCCGGGCGTCAAGACTAAACCTAAAAAACATTTAGTTTGCATCGACCCGAGGGTAGAGAATTATCAGCATCTTGCCAGCGGAGTCAAACCAGGGACAGAGATAATTGTCCTGGATCGAACTCTGGACGGAGTAGAACAAATTACCGAGATCCTAGCTAAACGCAGCTTAATTGCCAGCCTTCAGATAGTTGCTCACGGCAATGAAGGTTCTGTGCAACTGGGGTCAACTATACTGAAGGATGAAAACTTACCAAAGTACGATCGGCATTTGCAGCAGTGGCACAAGGCCTTTAGTGAAAAAGCCGATATTTTATTATTAGCGTGCAGGGTTGGGGCTGGAAAATCCGGGATTGCTTTCGTGCGGAAGCTGAGAGAATTAACAGGCGCAAATATAGCCGCTTCCAACAATTTAATTGGTAGTGAAAAATTAGGAGGGAACTGGCAATTAAATATTAGAGCAGGACGAGTAAAAACTGCAATAGCTTTTGAAACAAAAACCCAGGAAACTTACAGCGCTGTCCTCGTCACTTTAGTTGACGAAACTTTTCAAGACGCAAGTCTAATAGGGCCTTGGATATCTGGGGTCAGCGGCCCGTCAGACCTTCCAGCTTTAACAGCAGGAACCGGAACGGAGAGTTTTCCGGGTTTGAACATCGACCCGCTGGGCACCGGGGCTTTGAGATTAACTTCAAGGAGTTTTGACCAATCTACCTTTGCCATCTATAACAGTCAGGTACCAGTCAGCAGCGGTCTTAAAATTGTCTTCGATATATTTGCCTACAACGGCACTTCACGTCCTCCGATTCCCGCCAATTTGACAGGGGACGGCATAAGTTTCTTTTTAATTGACGGTACTGTGACGCCAACAAAAGCTGGAGGCTTTGGAGGTTCTCTCGGCTACGCCCAAAATACAGACGAAAATCAGTCTGGTTTACTCGGAGGTTATTTAGGAATTGGATTTGATGAATTCGGAAGTTTTTCAACTCAAAATGAAGGGCGTGTAGGTGGAATTCCGGGTGGGATTAGACCAGACTCGGTAACGCTTCGAGGTAGCGAAGCTAGTGAATATAAGTTTTTAACTTCTAACTTTGTGCCGGGGGGAGTAGATAATATTCCCAATTTCGTAACTCCGCCGATCAACCCAATTACTACCACTCGCGAACCAGCCAGAAGAAGAGTTCAAGTTATTTTGCAACCTCCCACTTCTGCAACGCCAAACCGTCTCACTGTTAACTTTGATCTCAACAATAATGGTGTGTTTACAGATGAGGGCGAGACTATTATCGACATTGCAAATTTAGAAGAGGAGATAAACGAGCCAATACCGGCAACATTCAAATTTGGTTTTGCTGGTTCAACGGGAGACGCAACAAATATTCACGACGTTCGCACTTTGTCTATCCAAACTATAGACGTGCCGCTTACTACAGCAGATGTTGCCTCAACGAAAACAGGCCCGGCGGCAGCGGCACCGGGTAGCAGCATTACTTACACAATTACGACAGTAAATAACGGCCCGAACGACGCCGAAAACGTGGTGGTTGAAGATCAATTGCCCGATGGGGCAGTATTTGGCAGTGCCGAGGGCGACGGCACTTTCAACCCGACAACGGGACTGGTTTCCTGGAATATTCCGAATTTACCGGTTGGGGGCAGCGAGACCCGCACAGTAACTATTACGGCCCCAACTACACTCGGCCCTATTACCAACAGTGTATTCAGCAGCAGCAGCACGATCGATCCCGTACCCGCTAACAACAGCGGCAGCAGCCCGGAGGCGAGAGTCACCACCACTATTACGAACGATAGCGCCGATGTAGTGACGGTCAAAAGCGGGCCCCCTACAGCGGCCGCGGGCTCGACTGTCACCTACACAATTACGGCCACTAACAGTGGGCCGAGTGCGGCAACCAATGTGGCGATCAGCGACACCATTGTTCCTGGTTTAACAGGAGTCAGCGTCTCGGAGGGCGGAAGTTACAACGCAACGACAGGTATTGTGACTTGGACGGCCATCCCATCCCTAGCCACCGCAGCCAGCGCCAACAGAACCGTCAGTTTCGCAGTTCCCGCCACCGGGGGCACCGTCGCCAACACTGCTAGCAGCACCTCAACGAGTCCAGACCCCAATCCTGCCAACAACAACGGCAGCAGTTCGCAGGCGCGAGTTACCACTGCTATCACCCAGAGTGCCGATGTAGTGACGGTCAAAACCGGACCCGCTACTGCGGCGGCAGGTTCGACTGTCACCTACACAATTACGGCCACTAACAGTGGGCCGAGTGCGGCAACCAATGTGGCGATCAGCGATACCATTGTTCCTGGTTTAACAGGAGTCAGCGTCTCGGAGGGCGGAAGTTACAACGCAACGACAGGTATTGTGACTTGGACGGCCATCCCATCCCTAGCCACCGCAGCCAGCGCCAACAGAACCGTCAGTTTCGCAGTTCCCGCCACCGGCGGCCCCATCGCCAACACTGCTAGCAGCACCTCAACAAGCCCAGACCCCAATCCCGGCAACAACAACGGCAGCAGCCCGTCGGCGCGAGTCACCACTACTATCACCGATAGTGCCGATGTAGTTACGCTCAAAACCGGGCCCGCTACTGCGATCGCCGGATCGACTGTCACCTACACCATTCTCACCGAAAACAGAGGGCCCAGTACCGCCACCAACATCACCGTTACAGACACCATCGTTCCCGGTTTAACGGGGGTCACAGCATCTAACGGAGGTGTTTACAACCCAGCCACAGGCATTGTCAGCTTTCCGCCCATTGCCAGCTTAGCTGACGGCTTGACTGTCAGCCGGACTGTCAGATTCCCAGCCCTGGCGACCGGCACTGTCAGCAACACGGCGAGAAGTACCTCAACAAGCCCAGACCCGAATCCCGGCAACAACAACGGCAGCGAGCCAGGTGCAACTGTTACCACCAGCATCGCCGCTGCCCCGACTCCGACTCCCCCACTCCCACCGACTCCGACTCCCCCACCTGCACCGACTCCGACTCCCGCCAACCTACGGCCGATAGCTAACAACGTCAACCTCGAAATCGCCCCCAGCAGCACTGTGGCGATCGCAGGACTCGGAGGAAGTGATCCCGACGGTTCGATCGCATCCTTCACCATCAACACCGTCCCACCAGCAAATGAAGGGCTGATATTTTTAGGCAATCCCGATACCGGGGGCACGATTGTCACCGCCGGTCAAATTCTGACACCTGCTGACATTAACCAATTATTTTTCCAATCGACAACCAACTTTACAACAGCAAATTTCACCTACAGCGCTACAGACAACCAGGGCGCTACCAGCCGCGCCAGGGCTACTGTATCGGCACTGGAGCCGGTGCCAAACAAACCGCCAGTAGCTAACAACGTCGACCTCGATATCGCCCCCAGCAGCACTGTGGCGATCGCAGGACTAGGCGGCACAGATCCAGACGGGTCGATCGAATCTTTCACCATCAACACCGTCCCACCAGCAAATGAAGGGCTGATATTTTTAGGCGATCCCGATACTGGGGGCAGGATTATCCGCGCCGGTCAAATTCTGACACCTGCTGACATTAACCAATTATTTTTCCAATCGACAGCCAACTTTACAACAGCAAATTTCACCTACACCGCTACAGACAACGAGGGCGCTACCAGCCCCGCCAGCGCTACTGTCTCTGCCATTCCCCTGAACGAACCAACACCACCAACACCAACACCAACACCAACACCACCAACACCACCAACACCAACACCACCAACACCAACACCACCAACACCACCAACACCAACACCACCAACACCACCAACACCAACACCACCAACACCAACACCAGCGCCAGAACCAACACCACCAACACCAACACCACCAACACCACCAACACCAACACCACCAACACCACCAACACCAACACCAGCGCCAGAACCAACACCAACACCACCAACACCACCAACACCAACACCAGCGCCAGAACCAACACCAACACCGACGCCCATACCCGCGCCAAAACCAACACCACCAACACCGACGCCCATACCCGCCCCAGAACCAACACCAGCGCCCGAACCAACCCCCATATTCAACCCAGTACCCGAACCCGATACCAGTTGCGGTTGCGACCCCTTGCCCCAACCCCCTCTGATCAGATTTATCCCACCCCAGCCTTCACAAATACTCAACTTCGACTCCAACGCCGCCCAACTCATCGACATCCAAAACACCAGCATCGGGACTTCCGGCAACGATTCCTTAACAGGAAACGAAACCAACCAACTGTTTCTCTCAAAAAGTGGCGACGACACAGTATTAGGTGAAGGCGGCAGCGATATCGCTTTCGGCGAACAACAGCGAGACTTCATCGCAGCAGGACTCGACAACGACATCGTGTACGCCGGCAAACAAACCGATGCCGTATTTGGCGGCAAAGCGGGCGATCGCATTTTTGGTGATC
>NZ_JAUBVF010000152.1:0-1672 GCF_036705685.1 Microcoleus sp. AT3-A2 | reverse complement strand
TAGGACTTGCTGAATAATCGATCGCAAACTAAGAACAGGAGCTCACAATATCTGAAATCTCAGTTAAATATAAGTTTTTTCGGTATCGAATCCCCCCAATAATAACGGTAGATTATCTTCGGCCTAAAAACAGGTGTTCTTTTGGCAAATAGACATAAAAACACACAAAAAACCCGGCGCCACCAGGTAGCAAGGTTCATTACCAAAAAAGTAATTGCAATAACTGTACCAGATGTATTATCAAGTTTTGCCATCACTCGATTCAGACCGAATCTTCGTTTGCCTTGCCCGAACTTGCCCTCAATTGCATTTCTAATCCTCTCATCTTCCAACGCTTGCCTCTTTTTTGATTTACTCACATTTGCTCTTGGTCTTCCTAATGGCGGCCCACTGAGCCTAATGCCTTTTTCTTTGCACCATGCTCGGTTTTCTCTTGTACGATAAATGCGATCTGCATGAACGGACTCTGGATAATACCCTGTGAATCTATAATAAGCTTCTACTTGTGCTTTTAAGTCCCCTGATTCGTTAAAATTATCCCAGCTCATCCGGTCTAAAAACACATATCCTTCAAAACAACTGGCTGATAGTTTGGCTCCAAACTCTACGCTTTTCCCTGCTTTCCCTCTGACTATGGGACGAATATGGGGTTGACTTAAACTTACTATTCTATTCTCAATACTCTGTTTAGTGTTGTCAAATAACCACTGTTGTTGGCGAACGAGTTCTGTGAGAACTAGCAAGGTTTTATATTGCTTTTTATTCAGACCTTCTAGGCTCGCACCTAAATCGATTAGCTGTTCAATATGAGCTAGATTTCTTGTGATGTACTGAAGTTGTTTTTTAATTGCCTGTCTTCTTTTGTTGCGTGTGGGTCGTCTTTGTTTCGCTACTGCTAAGTAGTCTTTTCTCGCTAGATTACGGTAGGTTCTTGGTTTTTTATGGGTTTTTTCCTTGATTTGTTTATACAGGATGTCTATGATTTTTTCTGTATGAACTCTGGCTTTATTTAATAGTCCTAAGTCGGTCGGATAACTAATATCGGCTGGGGCACAGGTTGCATCTATGATTAGTTTACCGCGATTGGGTGACTCATTTTTGGCGTCCGAATCCTTTTTTTTTTCGGGTTTGATTGGCGTGATTTCTCGCATTTTTTCAACCATGCGTTCGTTCACTTTATTAATTAGGTTGGGACTGATTCGTTGCCGAAAATGTACTAATAGTGATGGGTCAAATGCGAGTTCATTACTGTAGCTTGATAGACCGATAAAGTATTGCAGATAGGGGTTTTCCCGGATCTGTTCTACTGTTTCCCGATCGCTAATTCCTAATTTTTCTTTAATAATTAATGCCCCCAATGCCATCCTAAACGATTTGGCGGGTGCACCCTTTGCTGCGGGGAAGTTGGCCGCATATTCTGATTCAAATTCAGACCACGGGATTATTTGGGCCATTTTTACCCAACGGTTATCTGGTGATAAATTCCCTCCGAAGGGTAGTTCAAAGTCCGATGGGGGACTTGGGGCAAGCTCAGCTTTTTTGTACACGATCGCAGGCGGTGATGCACGGCTTTTGACCTATTCTACCTGTTTATCTTGCACTTTACTCTCGATCGCACGATTTCTTAACCCAGGCTACGTCAAGTGCGATCGATATATTCAGCAAGCCCTAA
>NZ_JAUBVF010000008.1:0-162820 GCF_036705685.1 Microcoleus sp. AT3-A2 | reverse complement strand
GTCGCTAATTTAGGATGATTGCATTTACGTCATACAGCCTAGTTACACAAAGGCTTTAATTGTTTTTGGAGATGTCTAGTAGTAATTAATCCCAGTTAATGAGTAAATCGCCCCCTCACCCTTTCATCACAAAATCTAACAATCGGTGAGCCATTTCTAGCTTGCTGCAAGAGGCTATTTCTACTTGCTTCCCGGCGGCATTAATTAATACTGCTTGATTGGTATTGCTGCCGAA
The DNA here is from genome assembly GCF_036705685.1 of Microcoleus sp. AT3-A2. Classification (NCBI taxonomy): domain Bacteria; kingdom Bacillati; phylum Cyanobacteriota; class Cyanophyceae; order Oscillatoriales; family Microcoleaceae; genus Microcoleus; species Microcoleus sp. AT3-A2. The sequence goes on along the minus strand of NZ_JAUBVF010000008.1, from coordinate 162,585 downwards.
ACCGGCACCTATTTGATCGATCGGGTTTGCGGCAATTACATCCAGTTTCTTCGATCGCAATTTCTCCAAAGCAGGCTTGACAATATCCCCAGTTTGTGCTGCAAAGCCGATTAATTTTTGGTGTGGCTGTTTCAATTTTCCTAACTCTGCCACAATATCCGCTACCGGTGCCAAAGGTAAACAATTGGGGAGCGATCGCTTGGGCAATTTCTCACTACTGTACTCAGCCGGCTTCACATCCGCTACCGCTGCTGCCATCACCGTCAAATCCGCATCGTGAAAGCATTGCAGCATCGCCTGCCGCATTTCTTCTGCACTGGCAACTGCGATCGCCCGCACACCTGAGAGCGGCAATTCGCCAGTTATACTGTGTACCAGCGTCACTGTCGCGCCGCGGTGCTGTGCAGCTTGCGCCAAAGCTATACCCATTTTGCCGCTGGAAGGATTGCCGATAAACCGCACCGGATCGAGGTGTTCCCGCGTTCCTCCCGCACTGATCAACACCCGAAGGCCCGCTAAATCTCGATCGCCCTTCGCATACAACAGCGATTCAATATGAGGCAAAATCTCACCAGGTTCTGCCATCCGGCCGACACCCGCGCGATCGCACGCCAGCATTCCCGCCCCCGGATTCGCAGCATGATAGCGCCGATAACTCAACACTTCACGCCAATTCCGCTGCACCGTCGGCTGTTCCCACATATCCGTATTCATCGCCGGTGCCAGCAAAATTGGGCAAGTAGAAGCTAAGACAGTATTAGTCAGCAAATTATCAGCAAAACCCCCTGCCAACTTAGCCAAAGTATTAGCTGTCAGCGGAGCAATTACAAAAACTTCCGCCCATTCTCCCAGTTGAATATGCAGGGGGCGCCCGTGACTTGCTTGCCAAAAATCTTTGTCAGTAAAAGCAGGATGGCGGCAGAGAGTAGCAAAAGTCAAAGGCGTTACAAACTCCCCAGCCGCATCAGTAAGAATAGCTTTAACTTCCGCTCCAGCTTTCGCTAAAGTGGAAACTACTTCGCAAACTTTGTAAGCCGCAATCCCGCCACTAACGCCGATTAAAATTCGTCTGCCCTTCATGATTTTTGGTAATACAGAAACCTTCGAGGTTATGAGAACTTGATGAATTCCTGAAACCATTGCGGAGAAGTGCCCGATCGCATCTCCTCATTCCTTCTTCCTTCTTCCTTCTTCCTTCTTCCTTCAGCCATAAAAAAGAATCAAGAAAGAAATTAAGATAAAAACAGGCTAAAATCCCTAATTCATCTGTTTAATCCGCAACAAAATATGCTGCTAACTTCTTCCTCAATTCCGTCGAAATTTTTGAGCTAGATTTTTCAGTCTATGCTTCGTCGTAGGCTTCCATATCCAGAAGGTGGAGATAAGGTTCAACTAGCTCCGGCCGCTGAAAAGCAAGCGATCGCAACAAATGCCAATCATTCAATCCCTCAAAAGGATCGGTATAATCGTCAACTTCCAAACGGACAGCCAATTCTGCCACGTCCTGAGAAGTAAGTACAGCTATATCGCGCGATGCTTTGGTTAAAGTTTTCATTTTTTTCCCCTGCCCGAGACTTCCGCCATACTATATACTAAACCTTTAATCAGATTTCGACACAGTTTCTACAACAAAACTTCGTATTACCTCTATAACTTCCGGCAGAATCTCGTGTCCCATGTTAAATTCTCGATACTGCACCGCAGCTCCCCAAGCCGTCAAACTCTCGCGCGATCGCACAGCAGCACTAACAGGCACAATGGTATCTTGAGTACCGTGCACGATTAAAACAGGTGGCAAAACACTCCCCGCAACTGGTGAAATCTGGTGTAAATAACCGCTCAGACAAATTAAACCAGCTAGGGGCAAAGTCAATCCCACATCTAGAGTCATCGCTCCGCCTTGAGAAAAGCCACTTAAAATCGTGCGAGACAAAGGCACGCCCGTGCTGCTTTCCAAAGACAGCAAAAATTCCCTCAGCAATTGCCGGCTTTCTACCAATCCCTGAGCCTCTTTGGTTTGAAGGTTATACCACGCTTTGCCGCTCGTTACCTGGGGATGGGGAAAGGGGGCATCGGGAAACACAAACTGATAATCCGGCAAATTGAAAAAGGGTGCTAAGGAAGTCAAATCCCGAGCATTAGCACCCCATCCATGTAAAGCGACCATCAAAGCGACAGGTTTGCGATCCGTTGTGGGCGGTATGCTAATAGATTGTAAAGACATCGTAGTTAATAATTGGTAATCTGGACTTGCTACAATTATAAATTGTCACGACGGGTAAAACCCCAGATATTTGTTTTCGGCAATATTCCACTGGAAATTAGCACGCGCTTGCCAATAACTATAACCGTTGACAGTTGACAGTTAACAGTTAACAGTTAACAGTAGACTGTTGAAAGTAGAGTACGAAATCCGAAACTTTCCCAAGTAAAGTGCAGATAGTTCACCTTTTCTAAATAGGAATTAGGGAGCATCTCATATTTGTAAAAACACTTCTTCTGGCTCCTTCCTTCTCCCTCCTTTATTCTGACTCTTTCCTCCTGGCTTCTGCCTCCAAACTCCAATTTCTAGCTTGGCTGCAAAAGTGATATCGTTTCCGGTTGCATCGGAATAATAAAATCGAGTCACCAGTTAACACTCAACCATTGAGTTTTTCCACCCCTCCTTCAACAGTCAACAGTCAACAGTCAACAGTCAACAATTACCTGACGCTGGAACCGGAATTGATATGAGATGCTCCCATCAAGACTCAGCTAAAAGCGAGATTTCTCCCGCTAATTCCAACTGGCACCTACCGCAGGGAAAACATTAGAAATAGATTGCTTAGACTGTTGCCGCACCGGCACCTCAATCCAGAATTCAGTTCCCTCTCCCGGAGCCGATACGCACCTGAGCGAACCTTGATGTTTGTCCACTATTTGATAGCAGATCGACAATCCCAGACCAGTACCTTTGCCTACAGGCTTGGTAGTAAAAAACGGATCAAACAAACGTTTTTTTACATTCTCCGTCATGCCCGTTCCATTGTCAGCAATTCGCACGCATACACAATTAGAACTTAAAAGTTCAGTGCGAATCCGAATAGTAGGTAAAAATGCAGAATTAGAGGCGTTGTTTTGGAGCCTTTTTGGATTGTCTGCATCAGATAAAACATCAATAGCATTACTCAAAACATTCATAAATACCTGATTCAATTGTCCCGCCCAGCACTCCACTAAGGGCAAATTTCCGTATTCTTTGATAATTTTAATGCCAGGAAAATCCGCTTTTGGTTTCAGCCGACTATCCAAAATCATCAAGGTGCTGTCAATGCCTTGGTGAATGTCAACCGACTTCATTTCAGCTTCATCCAAGCGCGAAAAATTCCGCAGAGAAAGCACGATCTGGCTGATCCTTTCAGCTCCCATATTCATAGATTTTAGGATTTTAGGCAAGTCTTCACTGATAAACTCCAAATCAATATCTTTTAGTTTCGCTTGCACTTCTGGCGTTGGGTTCGGATATTGCTGCTGGTATATTTCCACAAGTTCCAGCAAGTCTTGAGTATATGCGCCTGTATGGATAAGGTTGCCAGAGATGAAGTTGACAGGATTGTTAATTTCGTGGGCAACTCCAGCCACCAACTGCCCCAGGCTGGACATTTTTTCAGTTTGGATTAGTTTAAATTGAGCTTCCTGCAAATTTTTTAGTGCTGTTTCTAGTTCAGCGGTGCGCTGTTTTAGTTGAATTGTGCGATCGTACACTTGCTGTTCTACTTTTGAAGTACGTTCTAGAGACATCAACAGGTAAATCGTCAAGCTGCCAGTCATCAATAGCCCGATCGCGCCAATTGCCAGCGAACCCTGATGCGTCCTGATACTGTTGTACCCCTTCCCTGGCAAAACTAGCAGCATCCACTGGCGGTCTGCTACGTTAAATAAGCGAGTGCAAGCACTAGGATTTTGACAGATTTTTCCCCGGATATTAGTTAACTCTGGCTTTTCGTGTTTTGGGTTATCTATCAACTGCTTAGCTTGTGAGTCGTAGCGCACCAGAAAGCGTTCTTTCTCTATAGCAGAGTTGTCATAGAGGTAAAAATTAATCTTGTCTAAATTTAGCGATTTTAAAGAGGAATCGACCATACTCGTGATCTGAAACAGACCCGCAATAACTCCTATTAGGTTTTGGCGGCTGTTAACCGAGTTATCAGCAGAAGTTGTGTGGCGGGCTACTGGTAGAAATACTTGCAATCCTGGTTGATTGTTGCTGACTAATCTAATCCGCGCGGAAGCCGCTATTTTCCCGGTATTCGCCGACTTCTCTAAAGCTGCTTTGCGATCGGGGCTAGAGGCAACATCAAAACCGATCACTTTGTTATCTTCTTCTAATGCTTCTCTGTAAATAATGGGAAAGTATTCCGATCGCACTTTTGCTTTGACCTGCTTTTTGTCAGGAGTTCGCTCGTAAATTTGAAAGGCCGGAAAACCTTCGGCTCGAATTGTCCGTTCATAAGCTGCTTTTTGGGCAGCAGGCACGCGCCGAATCCAGTTAACAGAATGTATAGCAGTATTTCGGGCAAGTGCAGGTTGAGCGAATTGCTTAAAATCTTGTCGGCTAACTTCAGTAGACGCCCTGTAGAATCCTTCAAGTGAGTACAGAAATTCTAAATTTTTATTGATGCTTTGCTGCAATGCCACATTCAGGCGATCGGCTTGCTGATGAAATTCAGCTTGCATTCGTTGGTTTTCCGAATGCCACACAACGGCTGCGGCTGCCAATGACAAACTCGTACCGGTGCAAAGAGTCAGCGCTGCTGGAATGTAACGACGGTGCGACAGTAAACTTTCGGTCAGCGAATTAAACCAATTGCTCGCAACATTCATATTTCCACACCTTCTGCTAGCGGAGTGCAATTGTTTAAAGACTTGTGAAGTTCATTGATAGCACGATCGACAGCGCACAAACGAGATTGTCTAAAAACTTATGATCGCAGCAATAGAACTTACCTTGAGAAACCCAATTTCTACGAAAATATTGGTGTGGTAACGATAAATCTGGGGAGAAACCGGGTTTCTTAGGAATAGTGCATCCACGACTGAGGATTGCCACCAATTGTAACTAAGTTTGACACTCCCCCGACGCTCAGTACGGGGGATTCTAAGCCGATACTTCGGGACGGGTTGAAACACCGTCCCGAAGTGTCTTCTTAGCTGACCAGAGTTTAATCCTCTGGGGTGCTGTCAAAGGCACCCTACCAACTCCGCTTAGATTAAATCCAAGCATCGTCGCTACTTTTCTCAATATATTTCCTGCGCCATTGCAATCAGCATTAATGTACCAATTGAGGGCAGTTCTGTATAAACCGCGCTTCACTCGCTTTCCTGATGGCTTCCAGTTGTCGGGTTTTTCACCATATTGAGGAAGATAATCACCATCAACGAACGAAGTTTTGGAAGTGTACGACTCTTCTGTTTCTACGAATTGAATTTCATATTGTTCGCACAACTGGGCAATTCGCTCCTTGAGTCGGGCTGTAGGAACTTGCACCCACTTCTGATTGTTTTTGGAGCCAAGGTTGGATTCTTGTTTCTGACCCTGATTCCAACCAAAAACGATGGTTCCCATATTATTGTTTAGGCAGTGATTAATCACTATCCTTGCTGCCTTATTAACAGCATCTCGCATTTGACGGTTTCTACGTTCTGTTAGATGTGCCAACTTTTTAGACCAAAATCCTTGAGGCTTGCCATCTTTGAGCGTGGAAACTTTTTTGTTGTACCAACGATTCAATGACTTAATGTGTTTTCCATCAACAATGAAACTTGTTCCTGTGGTGGAAACACAAGTCAACCAGTTGTCCATGCCAGGGTCAACTCCCAAGGCATTATTAGGATTGAGCTTTGTTTCTACAACATCTAGTTTGTAGACAAACTCTGCCCAGAAGCATTGATTTCTGGGAAGTATCCGCAGTTCCCGAATCTCCTTGAAATTCAGGTTGTTGGGCATGGGAATAGTGAATGAGTCAATCCCAAACCATGTCTTGACTTTACTTCCTAGAGGAATCCTGATATTGCCATTTATCAGCTTTAAGGCTTGCTTAGGGTAGGTGACAACATTTAGCCCACCTTTCCGGTATTTCGGAGGTCTGGGTTGAGCCTCCAATTCCCCTTTTCTAAACAGCTTATTAAGAGCCTTAAAGGATTTGAAGGATTCAAATACGCTGTGGCAAGTTTGCTGCGCCGCCTGAGAATACATGGCTTGAAAGTGCCTATTCCTTTTCAACTCTTGGTCTAACTCTGCTTTTGTGGCATAGCGATGCGCCTTAAAGTATACTTGCCGTGCATAATACACGGCACAATTAAAAACCTTATTTGATTCACTACAAATATACTCAATTATTGCTTGAGTATCTCGATCTGTATGAATCAAAACTTGCTGACATCCGAACAATATAATCACATCCCTTGATATTAGTCATTGTACCATAATAAAAGACAAGAATGCGGGATAAATCCCGCTGTCTTTACGACTCGTTCGGTTTCATCCCCCGACGCTCAGTACGGCGGCTTTCACCATCGCTTTCCTGTAACGAAGCGAGTTAAAATCTGGGCGCTCCCCAAGTTACTTCCCCGGAAGAACCGGGGAAGGAGAAAAAGCCTTGATCTGGTGGGGCGGGTAATCAATACCCGCCCTACACAGCTAACTTAAATGTGGAACAGCTTACAAAACAGTCCCTATTTCCTTCAAATAAACCCGTGTAAACGGTTCATCATCCCCCAGAGTATACTGTTCGATCAATCCCTGGCGGCGAATAGAAATACTATTTCCTTCCCTCATCACAACAGTATCGTCATCAGTGCTTTCTCTGACCAACATCATCTCAGTTTCCCCTGGATTGTCCAGCACCACCATATTGCTGCCCCGATAAAACATTCCCTCAGCTTCCAAAATATCTTCGGGATATTCAGCAATTAACAAATCGAGCTTGGGATTCCGCAGCAAACTTTGCAAGTTGAGATGGTAATTCTTATTCAAAACTTTTTCAGAACGGTTAACAAAAAGTCCACCGCGACAAACAGCACCGATTGTCCAATCGGGATGCTGCAACAGAACATGATCGATGGTTTCTTGTAGGTCATGTACCGAAATTCTGTTGAAAGTAATAATTGGAATTCTGGCTGACTTTCCCGATTCAAAGAAAGTTTCGATAATATGCGAAGGCACATCAACTCCTTCGCCGACAGCGGGGTTGAGGTGCATGAAAATTCCCGGCGCGGCATTGATCTCGATAATCCCAAAATTGCCTGTTTTCCAAGATTTGGCGAGAGTTTCTGTTACCACATCAATGCCCAAACAAGTTAACCGAAAATGTAGGGCGATATCTTGAGCCAAAACAATGTTATCCGGGTGAATATTGCGGGTAGCGTCGATGCTGACGCCGCCTGCAGAAAGATTAGCAACTTTGCGTAGAGACACAGTGCGATCGCGACTTAGCACACTATCCAATGACAGCCCTTGTTCTTCCAGATACATTTCCATCGCTTCGTCGGACTGAATTTTGCTCATCGCCGAAGTTGGCGTATCCAAACGTTCTGGTTTGCGGTTTTCACGGCGGATCAATTCGCGAATTGTTGAGTCGCCATCACCTGTTACCGAAGCGGGCCGGCGTTCAGTTGCAGAAACAAATTTGCCGTCAACGCATAGCAGCCTAAAATCCGATCCTTTGATGCTGTTTTCCACAATTACTCGCACCGGGTCTGTTTCGGGAATGGCCTTAACTGCTCTTTTAAAAGCTGCCTGCAATTCCTCACCATCTCGGACATCTGCGGTTACGCCAATTCCTTTATGACCGACTACTGGTTTGATAGCAACTGGGTAGCCAATTTCTCTAGCAACTGCCAGAGCTCCGTTTTCTGTGGAGACGATATCGCCTTTGGGAACAGGAAATCCTAATGTAGCGAGAAAAGCTTTACAATCGTCTTTGCGCGTGGTAAAATCTGAGTCTAAGTGGCTATCACAATCAAAGGTAGTTGCAGAGCCGCGAACCAGTTTTTTGCCGTACCCATATTGCATTAGTCCTTCATCCCACAAATAAAATGCGGGAATGCCTTTTTGGGATGCCGATCGCATTAACGAATAAACTGTCGGGCCTCCGTAAACTGACTGCCGGAACATATTTTGCAGCGCGCCCATTTGTGCTTCCAAGGGAAAGTCTTGATTTTGATTGATGGCTTCAAACCAATCCCAAACTGCGTAAACTACTGCTCTGGCGGTGCGGGCGTGAAGTGCTTCTATGCTGATTCTGTTAAAATGAGAAAACGGCTTGATGTTCCAGTGTTGGAAGTGCAAACCCATGTCGAGTTTTGCTACTTCTGAGGCGGTACGACCGAACAGTTGGGCATGGTTAGAGAAATTTTCGTGCAGGAGTTGCGGGTAGCGATCGCTAATAATTTCGTGGTAATGTGCGATCGGCAAAGGTTCGCTCGCGCCCGTTACCGCTAAATCAAAAACTAAAGCCGCGGTGTCTAAATAAGGGTTGGGCCCGATATAGTGTTTGAAGTTAAAAACATCAAAAATATCGGTTTTTCGAGCATTGACGCGGGATATTTCAGTGGTTTTTTCTTGCAGCATTTTCTAACCTCCTTTGAGCTAATTTTATACCGTAACTTTATAGTCGCTGCATGGGATACTACCTGCGGGCATAGATATTCCAGCAGTGAGATAAATACTCCGACCAATTCTGCCTTCAGTATTGCCCGAAAGGGGGAGTGGGAGAGTGGGGGAGATGGTGAGAGTGGGAAAATATTCCTTCTTCCTTCAACATCTGACTAAGCATTGATGACTAAGCATTGATGACTAAGTATTGATAACTAAGCACTTATGACTAATTACTACTTCCTTCCCCCCTCCCGACAAAAGCTATAACTTTTGAGAGGTACACTCTGTACTTATAATTGTTTATGACAGTGAAAGAAAATTTAAGAGGCAGCAAATTATGAAAATCGCACAAACTGCTCTCAGGGAAAAAGTTCACCACTTAGCTGAGGAAGCCTTTCACCGGAAGCTAATTTCTGGCTACGGCGATGGTCAAAACAGCAACGAATATCAGATTGTCTGGAACGGCAAACCCAGGCACCTCCCTTTAGAACGGGCGAGTACCATATTGAGCAATTTGATCGAGCGATCGCACTAACGGGCGATCGGACTAATTGAGGACTTACGCTCATCAATCCGATTTCTACGAGCAATCAGAGGAGGATTAGCGAAGAATCGGATCAGAAACCGGATTGATCACCGCGCGCGCGTGGGCCCTGTAATTTAAGCTCATTTCTTGACCCCTCCTATCTCCTGTTAGGGGGGGTAAGTTTGTTTTCTCCATCATCGAGGATGAGTTAAATAGATAGTCCTAGACGCAGAAACCGGTATTTTTTACCAGTCGCGGACGCAAAAGCTCTCTCAAAAACGGGGGTTTCTCAGTTAAGGTTTTCCGCTCACACGCAGAATTTTCGTTCCTATTTCCGGTTTCTTTAATCTAGTGCCTCCAGGACTGTTTACAAAACCATCGTTACAGCCCTGCGCCAGAGTAAAAAAACACCAGAACGCTATAGCTGTATGCGCCCTGGAGGGGTAGAAGTCTGAGATGTTTTTGGTATCTAGATATACCTTTTGGCCGTTTTCGGAAAAAAGAAGTTTGTGTTTTAGTGAAATTATTAATAAATTAACAGTGGAGATAATATGGCGAGCAACGCAATTCAGGGGAAGTTGCTAATTATTGGTGGTGCCGAAGACAAAGAGGGGGACTGCAAAATTCTGCGGGAATTCTTGCGCTGCGCCGGAGGCACTAAAGCCCACATTGTTGTCATGACGGCTGCGACAAGCCTGCCGGGAGAAGTGGGAGATAATTACATCCGAGTGTTTGAGCGGCTTGGCGCTGAAGATGTGCGAGTTGTTGACACCCAGAGACCCGAAGAGGCCCGCAATCCAGAGTATTTAGAAGCGATCGAACAAGCGACAGGCATATTCTTTACCGGCGGAGATCAATCACGGATTATTAGCTGCTTGAAAGACACCAAACTCGACGCAGCAATGCACAAACGCTTCTCTGAAGGGATTATCATTGGGGGCACAAGTGCCGGCGCGGCCATGATGCCAGACATGATGATTATTGAAGGAGACTCGGAGACAAATCCCCGCGTTGATGTGGTAGCAATGGGCCCCGGAATGGGTTTCCTTCCAGGAGTTGTCATCGACCAGCATTTCGCCCAGCGAGGTCGTCTGGGACGCTTAGTTTCGGCACTCTTGCTGCAACCTGCCGTGTTGGGATTTGGTATTGACGAAAATACAGCTATTTTAGTCCACGGTGACGAGTTGGAAGTCATTGGCGAAAACGCTGTAACTGTCATCGACGAGTCGGAAAAACTCCACGACAATATAGATGGACTGTTGAAGGATGAGGCTTTAGCGATTTGCGGCGCCAAGTTGCACATCCTCCCCCACGGATACCGGTTTAACTTGAAAACTCGCCAGCCGGTGCTGCATAACGTAGCAACTACAGCACAGACAGAAAGGGCGATCGCCTAATTTACTTGCAACTGGCAAACCTCTTAAAATTATGTAAGGTGAGCACTACACACCTTATCCATTTTACCAAGTAGGATGCTTAAAAACCCAGTTTCTGTATCCAAAAATAATAAAAAGAAGAGGATTTTACCTCTTCTTTTATTGCTACGGTTTCGGTTTTTTTAAGCACTTTTCTGTTCGCCAAAACTCGACTGCTGCCCTTCTTCAGTCGATATTAAATTCCACCCTTGAGTTCTCAGCTTCTGAAATGTTGCCCATCCATTAGAACCGCCCGGTTCCCGGTAGTCGGCTACAGCCCACTGCGGAAAAGCTGTATAAGGCCGCCACGCCTGACGGGCATCGGTACGCAAGTGCAATATCTTTTCTCCATTGCCTCCGAGTCTGGGCAACCAACACATTTGTTTTAGCATTTTTAACACTCCAGAGTTTTACAGTAACGGTAATTCGCCAACATCCCACATTAAACTTTTAGAGCCTTAGATCCACTGCTCGGAATATCTAACGGGTAAGAGGGACGAATGAGATTTTCACCAATTACCAATTACTGAGGTAGCAGCAGTCGTTAAAGCTGATGAAAGGTTCTACAAAGTTTGCCAGTCACAAACTATAAAACAAGTGCTGCCAAGACATAAGCAAAAATAATCATTGCTATTCTCGGCTCAAACTTGGCTTAAAGTCAGGGGAAAAACCAGTAGAATAAAGGATTCATGTTTCTGGTTTCCCTTGCCTTATAATTACACGTCGATCCTCGCTCTTTCCGCATAAAATGACATCTTTCTACGGTATTACCCCTGTAGGCTAAAAAATGTTTCTTTAGTTACAAATGTTAAATGTTCACCACGATTTATTTAGTTATCAAAAGTTAAATTACTTTTCATACAATACTTCGGACAGTTTTGAATACCCAACCGTAGAATAAGGGTTTCAAGGCTCCAAGGCAAGTTCGCTACCAACGGAAAATCTAGGGTTTCAGACTACGAACTCAAAACAGTCTGGACTATTTTTCATAAATAGCACTTAATAATTTTTAGTTACTTTAACTACATTTTTGATTAAAATCAGGTTTTCGGGTGACTAGGGGCGCACCTTACTCGCTAGAGTTCGCACTACTAAATCCTCCGGGTGCGCCCCCAAGCACGTTACAACATAAGAGTTAGAGGTTTAACTCTTAAGAACGATGGCGGCAGATTTGCAAAATTGTAAAAATCAATACTAATCACACTTATAAGTTCTGCAAACAAGGTATTCATGGCCGCTGCAATTGAATTCAAACTCTTCGCTCCGAACAACAAAGCAGCTACACTGCTCGGCTCCTTTTCCAAATGGGCAGAAATTCCCTTAGAAAAAGATGATAAAGGTTATTTCCGCACTAACATTAAGTTAGAAGACGGTATTTATCAATACAAATTTCGAGTTCAGTCGCAAAGTCCATGTTTTGAACCGGACGAATGGGTAGAAGTCAATGACCCCTACGCGACTGAAATTGACCGCACTACTGATACAAGTACAGTTCGTATCAAAGCCGGGGAACGAATTATTGATACCTATGTTTGGCAGCACGACGACAAAAAGCTCCCCAATAATGAAGAATTAGTCGTTTACGAAATGCACGTTGCTGATTTTTCCGGGTCGGATGGTTCCGACAGTCGCGGTAAATTCCAGGATGTGAGGGAGAAATTAAATTATCTGTGCGATTTGGGAATAAATGCGATCGAACTAATGCCAGTTAATGAATATCCGGGCGATTATAGCTGGGGCTACAAAGTCCGTGATTTCTTTGCTGTAGAGTCCAGCTACGGTGAAACGGCAGATTTGAAGCAATTGATTGATGAGTGCCACGGACAGGGCATTCGGGTGATTCTGGACGGGATTTACAACCACTGCGATGAAGAATGTCCCTTATTGCTAATCGATCGCAATTATTGGTACTACCGCGACAAACACTATCCCGAAGATCCCGCTAACTACTGGGGCCCGGAGTTTAACTACGAAAACTTCGACCCCAAACTCGGCATTCGTCCTGCTTGGAAATTCATCGGCGATGTCGTTAATTTCTGGATTCAAGAATATCATATCGACGGCATTCGCTACGATGCTGTGCGGCAGTTGGACAATCGAGATTTCCTACACTGGATAACTCGTGAAGCGAAAAAAACTGCAGGCGACAAGCCATTTTACAACATAGCAGAACACATTCCCGAACTTCCCGAACTCGTGGCTGCGGACGGGCCGATGGACGGGTGCTGGCACGAAAGTTTTCGCATTTTTGCCATAGAAAATCTCGCGGGGGATACTTTCGATATCGAAAAGCTCAAGCAAGTTCTAGAACCCAAACAACAAGGCTATCAAAAGGCAACTAATGTTATCAATTATTTAGCCAGTCACGACCGTGACCACTTGCTGGCGGAAGAAAGCTTTCGGACTCTAGACCCAGAAGCGGCTTTTAAACGCGCTAAATTGGCAGCGGTTTTGTTAGTGACAGCAGTAGGAATACCGATGCTGTGGATGGGCGAAGAGTTGGGGCAATCTACTCGGCAAACTCCCAACCAGCCGAATAAACTGCAATGGTCTTTGTTGAAAAATCAGCCAAATCATGAGTTGTTGGAATACTACAAACACGTGATTCGGCTGCGGCAACGTTTGCCGGCACTTTATACCGAAAATATTGAATTCATCCACGAAAATCCCGAAGCCAAAGTGCTGGCTTATTACCGCTGGAGCGATGAGGGAACGCGAGCAGTAGTTGTCGCTAATTTTTCGGATACTTATCTATCTGGTAACAGCATTCCTAAGTTTCCGGCTGGGGGAACTTGGCACGAGTGGATGTCTAACAAAATAGTAGAAGTTGGGGAAGAAGGGTTTAAGTTTGATTTGCCGGAATGGTCAGCGCAAGTATTTGTTTGAGAGCGGGAGAATTATGTCTCCAGGCAGATGAGCGGCCCAGTTGTACAACAGTAAATTGTATTTAGGATGGTCGCACCAAGCTCAACAAAGCGGGTTTTTATACCTAGGTGGATGGCTGTAAGGATACTTTTTTGTAAAAAACTCGGTTTCTGCATCCAAAAGTGCGATCGTAATTCCTGGTATTGAGAATAACAATTACAGGGCGATTTGCCAACCGTGAATTAACACGTCAATTAACACGTCAATTAACACAAACTTTGTCGGAGGACAAACTCTATGGGCTGGTTAAAAAGATTGTTTGGTTTAGAAAAACTAGAAAATCAAGAAACTGTTGACGCTCCTGCTTACCAAGCACCTGTTGCTCAAGCTCAAGCTCAAGCTCAACCTGCTGCGAGCGCTCAGACAATCCCGCCGGAACGCATGGGATTGAACGGAGAATACGATCAAAGCGGTTTAGCTAAACGGGTGGCTCAGGCTTTCGATGCAAATCCAGATGTTGCGGATATTGAGACTGTTTATGTGGCTCAACTTGGCACTACGGTGGTTCTCAAAGGTACAGTTCCCAGTCAGGAAATTGTCAACAAGTTGGTGACAATTGCTAAAGGTGTGAAGGGTGCAACTGGGGTAGAAACTAATGAAGTTACTGTCGGCTAACGCGACGGTTATTTCTAATAGTTAGCAGTTAGGAGTTAACAGTTAACTTAACTGCTAACTGTTAACTCCTAACAGTCTTTTTTTATCTTTCATGGTTTCAATAAAATATATGACAGGGGAAACCTTAGAACCTACTCGGGGTAAATTAGAACGGACTCTTTCGCAGGGAATTCAAGCTTTGTACCGCTCTCAACTCGGACACCCAACGAGTCAGGCGCTCTGCAATCTTTTGGATAACAAATTGATAATTGTTGTCGAAAATGGGCTTACTCAACCGGAAAAACTGCTGGCTCAGAACGGTCAGCAAGATTTGGCGTTGCAGGTGCGAACACAATTAGAATCACTTCTGGAATTGCCACTGAAAGAATTAATCCAAAAGGTGTTGGGCGTGGGAGTCACTGATTTGCTCCGCGATGCGACCTTGGAGACAGGCCGCACTGGAACGATCGCAATTTTGGACTCTGCACCTCAATTTCGTGATTCTAATTATAAATCTAAAACTCAACCAAAACCATTGGAGAGTTGATGTGCTGGCGGATAACTGTTTCTAAATCTTTGATGTTAAAAGGTTTAGAAAGGTATTCCACGCAGCCTGCTTGGAGAATTCGAGCGCGGTCTTCTGGTTTTGCTAGTGCTGTGACAGCAACAATCGGAATATGTCTGATCTCGGGGTTTTGTTGGGCGCGCTTTACTACTTCCATACCGTCTATATCCGGCAGGCAAATGTCGAGTACGATTAGGTCGGGCTGTCGATCGACTGCTGCTGAAAGAGCCGCGTACCCGTCAACTGCTCCCACGCAGTCGCAGCCGAATAAATCGAGTATTTGTGTCAGCAGCTCTAAGTTGTCCGGATTGTCGTCTACAGCCAAAATTACAGGACGCTTGTCAACCGGGGGTTGACCGCTACTGAGAGACGAGGATTCCAATTCATTGCTCCAGTTAGGGTAGTTCATAAATGCCGATCGAAACGCTCAAAAAATTTGTTACCGAGGCATTCTTCAAGTGGCGCTGCGGCACTTGACACAGATTGGCTCGTATTTCTAGCTCTCCCATGACCAGTTTTTGGTCTAAGCCGATACAATATCGCTACAAGCTGCAGGCAAAATGACGGCAGTTGATTGACCCCATAGCATCTGCTTAATTCTACATCTCCCAGCGCCAATTACCAAGGCTCAGCCCCTCTGGGTGCCTCAGCCTTGGTAAAAATACGCAATAAAGACGAAAACTCTTACCAATAAAACATCCTCGCTTAATAGCATTGAATAGTGGCGACAGCTTTTTAGGATATTAACCACATTAGACATGGGTTCCCCTACAAGGATCTACCTAAAGGAAGATTCTAATCGACACTTAATTTTAATAACTTCCACCTGCTGAGAGATACTTGATTACTCTACTTTATACTTCAATGTTTTTAAGTAGTAATCATCACAATTTAAGCTAGTAAAAAAAATCAGTTTTTACTTAAGCTTTACCGGATATTAACCTAGGAGGTTTTAATGACAATTCCAATCAGAGACGACCTGACTTACATTTTGCTGAAAAAGATTGGCAGCGGCAACGGCAGGGGAGAGTGGGAAATTAGGAACGCAGCCGAAGAATATGTCGGTCACCCGGTGGCCGAAGCGGACTTGCTCGGTCATTTGGACTACCTCAACCAAAGAGAATTTATCAAAGCTCAGTTTAGTGGCGAGCCTTATGGAGGAGCTGAGTTAGTGCCGCCTTTAGTGGCATTTCAAGAAGCTGACTTAACAGACAAAGGCCGCAAACTGTTACACAAAATGGAGACGAATCCTCCGACATCGCTCCACCAGGAAGGATCGGCAGTTCCTATCGCTTCAAAGGATATGCCGTTTTTGGAAAAAGTGATGGTAAAAGGTCACTTGGAGGATATTTTTGATGCCCGCGACATTACCGAAGTAGTGTACCGGGTCATGCGTGATGTGATGACAAAAGACGCCATCGAGCACGTGGAATCTGAATTGCACAAAGAAGTCTTGCCTACGGATGACAAAACCCTGCAACAAGAAATAGCAGACCTCTGGAAAGATACCAATCCGCTGGTGGGATTGCTCAGCCGGATACGTCAGCCTTTGACCGGCCCGCCTGCACCTGCGGGGATCGATGGCAATTTGTTTGCACGGAGGGTGGAACTAGAAGGCGCACTTCCTTCGGGAGTAAAACCGGAAACTGCGATCGCGGCTGTATTTTCGGCAACGAAGGATGAGCTGTCGCAGGAGCGAATTCAGGAAATAGCTGGCTTTTTGCCCGACCGAATTCGGGGCCTTTGGGAGTCGGCTTAACGAGACCTTTTAAGGTATAAATACTTACCAGCCGGGTTGACCAACCAGTATTATCCCTCATAAGGGCAGAATACTGGTTGGTCAACCCGGTTTCTCTATACCTTTTGTGTTGTAGCTCTGCAATTGCTTTTTAGTGAGGAGGAAAGTCCGATCAAAGTCGATCGGACTTTCGTCCTCACTAATTGTCAGATCGCTCTTTCCTTGCCTTGTAAGTGCTGTGAAAAAATCGGTTTATCACCGAAATTTGTCGAAAAAGCGGAAATATCCCCATAAACCGAGTTTCGCGCTCTTGCTTTGGGTCAAGCCCCTAGACGGAGCGAAAATATTGTAATGTATAATACAGGGCAAGTTAAGACTGTGGCTCGCAAAAATGCTGTCAACAGCCCGGGAGATCAAAAGGCATGACCCGCAACAAAGTTAGACAAATGTCACGATCGACTTTAGAACAAGAGATTTTACTCAATCGAATTACTAATCGCATCCGCAACTCTTTAGAACTGCAAGAGATTTTGACGACAACTGCCCGAGAAATCCGCAGCTTTTTAGAAAGCGATCGAGTAAAAGTTTATCGCTTTGAGGCCGACGGTAGTGGCGAGGTCATTGCTGAGTCCATCAACGGCGACAAGTTGCCATCTATGCTGAGTTTGCGCTTTCCACCAGGTGACATTCCCCATAGTGCTCGGGAAATGTTTCTCAAAGCGCGGCAGCGAGTGATTGTAGATGTGGAATTGAAGCATCAAACAATTAATCGGTTAGATTGTCCCGAAACCGGCAAAACTTTAGCAGTTGAAGATATTAGCTATCGTCCTGTAGACCCCTGTCACGCTGAATATCTGAAGGCTATGGGGGCACGTTCTTCTCTGACAGTGCCGATTGTGCATCAAAATCAGCTTTGGGGACTGTTGGTGTCTCACCATAGCCAACCGAAACGGTTTAGCGATCGAGAATTGAAAATGGTGCAGTTGCTTGTGGATCAACTTTCAATTGCGATCGCCCAATCTTTTCTACTCACTCAAGCTAGACAGCAAGCGCGCGACGAAGCCGTTATCAACCAAATTACCAGTTTGCTGCATTCTCCTCTGGAACTAAACGAAATTCGGAAAGCAGTTCTCGAACAAACTGTCAAGCATTTGCGTGGTTCAGGAGGGCGACTCTACATTGCAGCCGAGTTTGGCGATCGGCCGCCTTTGCTTTATACCTGTGGCCAGCAGCCCGCCGACATCGACCTTGAACTCAGCCCATTTTGGCAGCAGATCATGGGGATGGCGAACCAAGACGATCAAGCACAAACTGCTAATCATACCGGCCAATTAGGTATTTTTGAAAATCTATATTCCCAGCATTACAGTTCAATTGACAGCAATGTTTCCAGTTTTATCGTACCGCACTTGTACCCAATTTCCGATATTTCTAAGGAACCTCAACTTAAATCTGTATCTGCCAATTTAGTCGCAGCTTCCATTCGATCATTTTTGGCAGTACCGCTGCAATATCGCCAACAGTGCATCGGCTGTCTCACCGTTTTTCGCAGCCCTATACAAACCGAAATTTTGTGGGCGGGCCGTTGCAGTTCGGACGCGCGGCACGATCGTCCCCGACAATCCTTTGCAGCTTGGAAAGAAATCAAAACCGGCGAAGCTCAAAAGTGGACTAGCGAAGAACAGAAGCTAGCGCAATCTTTAGGAACTCACCTGTACATGGCTGCAATGCAGAGGCGTGTCGAGGCGATGATCCGACATCAAGCTTCTCACGATCCATTAACTGGTTTACCTAATAGATTACTGTTTAATGAAAGGCTGTCTTTAGCTTTAGCTAGCGCTCACCAAAAGGGAGAAATGCTGGCGGTAATCTTTCTAGATTTGGACAGATTTAAAAATGTTAACGATACTCTCGGTCACCCAGTGGGCGATTTGTTGCTGCAAAGTGTATCTCGGCGTTTGACTAACTGTTTGCGCGTGGGCGATTCGATGGCTCGTTGGGGCGGGGATGAATTTACTGTGCTGCTGTACAATATCAACACCCCGGAGGAAGCAACTAAAATTTGCCAGCTAATTATCCAGAGTTTAAGCAGTCCTTTTGATTTTGAAGGTCTGGAACTTTATATTAAGGCTAGCTTGGGAATTGCTTTGGCTCCTTATGACGGAGAAGATGCAGAAACTTTGCTAAAAAATGCTGATGCTGCGATGTACAAAGCTAAACAGAAAGGTCGCAATAATTATCAGTTTTACACGCAGGCGATCGGCAGTAAAGTCTCCGAGGATCTTAACTTAGAAAATCATCTTTACAAAGCTCTAAAAAATTCAGAGTTTGTCCTGCACTATCAACCGCAAATAAATTTAAATACTGGCAAAATAGTGGGCATGGAAGCTCTGATTCGCTGGGAGCATCCCGAACGCGGTTTGATTCCTCCCGATCGATTTATTCCCTTAGCTGAGGAAACAGGATTAATCTGCCAAATTGACGAATGGGTGATGCGGACTGCTTGCTTGCAAAATCGAGCGTGGCAGTTACTGGGATTGCCGCCGATGCGGATAGCGGTGAATTTATCAGCCCGCCAGTTTCTGCAACCTCACACGGTACAAATCATCGCTGAAATTTTATCAGAAACCAAGTTAAATCCAGAGTATTTAGAAATAGAAATTACCGAGAGCATTGCCATGACAGATGTGAGCTTTACGGTGTCGGTATTGCAGCAGTTGCAGGACATGGGAATTCACATTGCTCTGGACGATTTTGGCACCGGTTATTCTTCGCTGTGGTCTCTGCAAAACTTTCCCCTCAATAATTTAAAAATAGACAAATCTTTCGTGGCCGATTTGGTGACTGGCAGCAGCGGTGCTACTATTGTGAAACTGGCGATCGCCTTGGGACAGGGCCTGAATTTACAGGTGATTGCTGAGGGAGTGGAAACAGCAGAACAGTTGGCGTTTTTGCGATCGCATCAGTGCGATATGGGCCAGGGTTACTTCTTTAGCAAACCAATACCGGCGGCGGCTATAACCCAATTGTGCTTAGAAAATCAATCTGGGAAATAATATCGACTCCGGTTGCACTCCTCATGATTGTTGACTGTTGACTCACAGTGAACAGTCAACAGTCAACAGTCAACAGTCAACATCATTCCGGTGTAACCGGAAATGATATTACTGCCAAACCAACACTTTTGCTTCGTATTCCGGCAAGTCGATCATAATATTATCCTCGCCAGATTCAATATCATAATTCCCCGTCCATTCGTGCCAAGTTCCGTTGGCCGGGAAGTTGGGAACGGTGTAACCCGCTAGATAATTTTCCGACCAATTAACCACTACTACAACTCTCGAACCTTCATCGTTCCAGCGAGTGTAAGCAAAAACTTTAGAGTCGGGGTCTTCGTGGAAAAAGTCGATGTTTTCTGTGTAAAGTGCTTGGTTATTTTTACGCAGATGAATCAAGCCTTTGTAGTATTCCCACAAACTTTTATTCAGGTCATTTCCTAGCAGCGTCCAGTCAATTTTGGATTGCTCAATTGTTTTGGCTTTGTATTCGCCAAATTCTTCGCCCATCCAAATCAGTGGCACGCCAACTGCTGTCATTAACACCACCGTTCCCAACTTCGCCCGCTTGAAGGCGGCTTCATCCAAAATCCCGCGATCGCCCAATTCGGCAAAAACGCGATCGTGGTCGTGATTACTCAAATAATTGACTACATTCGTAGCACCCAAGAAACCTTGCCGCTTGCAGTCAATTACCTCTTTGAGCCGTTCTAAATCAAAATTGTCCCCGCAGAGTTGTGGAATTATGGAGTGATAGAAACTGTCGTGCCAGCAGCCGTCCATCGGCCCGTCTAGATTGGTGATGCTGGGATTTTCGGGAATGTATTCGGCAACGGTATAAAAGGGTTTGGGGCCGGCGGCATTTTTGGCTTCTTGAACTATCCAGTGCATGAAATCGTAGTTAGCAATTTGTCGCGCCGCATCGAAACGAATGCCGTCGAGATGATATTCTTGAATCCAGAAGCGGACTGTATCGCCAACAAATTTGCGCGCTGGGAAAGTTCCTAAGTTTTCGTCGTAGAATTCGTAGTTAAATTCCGGGCCCCAATTGTTGTCAGGATCGCGGGGTTCGTGGTGGTACCAATAATCGTGATCGATTTGGGTGAGGGGGCTCGATGCTTCCGAGTGGTTGTAAATCCCGTCCATGATGATGCGAATACCGCGCCCGTGACACTCGTCTATCAGGTTTTTGAGTTCTTCTGTGGTTCCGTAGCTGGACTCGGCAGCGAAGAAGTAGCGGGGGTTGTAGCCCCAACTGTAGTCGCCTGGGTATTCTTTGAGGGGCATGAGTTCGATCGCGTTGATGCCGAGTTCGACTAGGTAATCGAGTTTTTCGACGACGTGCTTGTACTGGCCGCGGGCGAAGGGATCATCTTCGCCGCCGGAAAAGTCAGCAATGTGCATTTCATAAATCACTAATTCCCGATCGGCTGGCAGCGGTTTGTCGTCGTGTTTCCAGACGTAGGTATCGACAATGCGATCGCCATCTTTGATCCGAACAACGCCGTTTTGAGTGGGATTGTCGATGTCAGTCGCGTAGGGATCGACCACATCTACCCACTGATCTGCTTCCACAAACCAGCTTTTCGACTGAACGCGGAATTTGTATTGATAAACGCCATCTTCCAACTTAACTCGCGTGCGAAAATAACCTTCTTCGTCCTTTTCCATCGGAATCTCTTCCCAATTAGAAAAAGAGCCAATCAAGGCAGCTCCTTTGTTGTATGGAGCAAATAACTTGAATTCAATTGGAGCGACCATAATACCTCTTTCTAAAATATTTCAGTAGCAGTTGATACTTTTAATCTCGCAAATTTAAGCGAACTCAGCATCACTCTACGGATATAATTTATTTAAGGCTTAACTATTCCTAAAAGTATCGTAATCTGGTCTCTGCCTGCGCCTTTTATGAAGTGAAATCGCGCAATATTGGCAGGGCGAGCGAAATTTATCTAACTGGGGATAGATCAATAATAAATATTAGTAATATGATACTTTTTTAGCATCTATCTTAAGGTAGATTTTCTTTTTTAAATATTGAAAAAAATATCTGTACTGGGATAGATGCGGCTTTAAAATTTATCCTTTTTTAACAACAAACAATTGCTCGGCTGGTGCACACTGCCTGCCCTAATTTTTGGGTAACAATTAGTCAGTCGGTGTACACTGCACACCCTAAATCAGTGGCCGTAAGGTGCGCCCAGCGCACCCTACTTTTAACTTGATTTTGCCTGATGATAAGGCTTCATCCAACCAAGCCAGAACGCAGGGCGAGAACGGCTGCCTGAGTGCGGTCATCAGCGCACAACTTGTTCAAAATATTGCGGACGTGAGTCTTGACTGTACCGACAGTAATGTACAGCTTTTCTGCGATTGCAGCATTGCTGTAACCCTGCACGATCAGTTCCAAAACCTCTAATTCCCGCTCGGTTAAAGGGTAAGTCTCAATGATGTGACTAAACTCTGGTTCGGCAGCCTTAATTGTGACTCTTTTGCCCTCAGCCTTCGGTTCTTCCGGCGCGGGTTCCTGAGTACGAGCTTGTTTCAGGACGATACGGGCGATCGCGGGATCGATCCAAGAGTTACCTTCGTGAGTTACTTTTACTACATCTAATAACTGATCGAAGCTAATATCTTTCATGCAGTAAGAGTCAGCTCCGGCGGCAAAAGCTGCCAGAACTTCTTCTTCATTGTCCTGAAAAGTCAGAATCAAAATTTTTGTATCGGGATCGGACTCCGCTACCGATTTTTTAAACTTTTGTGTCAGTTCAATGCCATCAAAATCCGGCAAGCCAATATCTACAATTGCCACGTCAGGTTTTGAAGACTGAAGCAGTTTCAATCCCTCTGTAGCGTTAGCTGCATCGCCGACAACTTCTATCGTGTCACGCTGT
Source organism: Microcoleus sp. AT3-A2 (assembly GCF_036705685.1). Lineage (NCBI taxonomy): Bacteria > Bacillati > Cyanobacteriota > Cyanophyceae > Oscillatoriales > Microcoleaceae > Microcoleus > Microcoleus sp. AT3-A2. Next base: position 140,234 of record NZ_JAUBVF010000008.1, on the reverse strand, counting down.
TGTAAAGCTGTGCGGATGCCGACTCTTGTCAGGTCATGGTCTTCTACCAAAGCAACGCGAATTTTACTCATCTTTCTTCCAATAGTCCGCTAAACTTTTAAAATATCGTCAACTGACTCAGCTAAACTGAGAAAATTTGAGAATGTGTCCTGATTTAGGGTTTTACAGGTCGCACATCATTTTAAAGCATACTCATGCAGCCGCCAAGAATGCAAGTTAATTTTTAAGTTATTTTGCGGCGATGCCTGCACGAGCCCGATCGGGACCGGTAAGCTCTCAATGTTTTAACAGTTTAACTGAATTATCTCATTGTCCGCCCCTTGATAGAGGTAAAGATACCACTACCCAGATAGATTTAAAGTATAAAAAATTTTGATGCACTTGGGTCGTCAAAATCAATAAAGCTAGCAGCACGAGTCTTTAACCGGTGTTAGGGCTCAAGTCTAATGCTTATTGATAAAACCTCTTATGACTCAGTATCACGCCAATAAGTCTTTTGAGTCGGAGTTTTCCGACTCGGAAATCATACACAAAGTATCTGAAATAAAATCCCCCCAACCGCAAGTTTGCGACTGCCAAACTCAGGGCGATCGCCTGTGGTCGGCAATTCCTCACATAGTTTGGAAAACAAATGCCGACGGCTGGGCGACTTATTTAGGTCAGCGCTGGGAAGAGTACACCGGGGTACCAGCAGCAGCAGCTTTGGGTTTCGGCTATCTGGCGCGCGTCCACCCAGAAGACCGCCCTCGTTTATTGGCGAGATCGCACACTTCTAAGTTCAAACCACCAAGTTACGAAATTATATTTCGTCTGCAGACGCGAGAAGACACTTACCGATGGAACCTGGCCAGAGGAGGGCCCGCTAATCTAGACAGTCAGGAAGTTTTGGAAGGGCTGGGAACCTACATATATATGGAGCAGATCAAACAAAGTCAAGCCGAGCCCCAAGCAGAACCAGAGTTTTGGCGCCATCAAGCGTGCTCGGAAGCTAACTTCAAACCAGAAAAATTGTGCGAAGCCCGGACGGTAATAGAGGCTGGGCGGGATTTACAGGTGATAGAGCAGTTTACAAATATATTGAGCCAGCGGGCGGGTAGTTGGGGTGAATTGTTGCAAGCCATCGCGGACGCGACTGTGGAGGCGATCGCAGGAGCGGAATTTTGCCTAGTTGCTCTCCTGGAGTCCGATTGCAGCGGCCTCAAACTCAGCGCTGTCGGGGGCACGGAAAACTTTGGTGGGGGCAAAACCCCGCACGTGCAAAACAAGCTGCTGTGGAAAGCATTTGCGACGGGAGAGTCTGTACTGTGGCGGTCGGAGTGCCGCAAAGGCTTGCTGCCTGCGGCGGCTTGTGCAGCGGCGATCGAGTCGGGGCAAAGCGGGCGTTTGGGTGTGTTGGCCATCGGCAACGGGAAAGACAGCACGGCGATTGACGCGCATACTCAGCAACTGCTGGGGGTGATGGGAAAACAAGCTGCGATCGCGATTAACAACGCGCTGGCGATCGAAAAATTAAAAAAGCAGGAACAGCTTTTAGACTTGCAAAACGAGCTGCTAATTCGTCAGCAGGAAGAACTAGAAAATCAGGGGCGACGCATTCAACAGCAAAAATTGGAACTGCTAGAAGCAGCCAAGTTAAAATCGCAATTTTTGGGCATTATGTCCCACGAATTGCGAACACCCATGAATGCGATTATCGGCTTTTCCCAATTGCTGCTGCGCCAGCACAAACAACTGCTGACCGCCCAGCAAAGACAAATGGTGGGGCGCATTTTAGATAACGGCAAAAATCTGCTACTGCTGATTAACGATATCCTCGACCTCTCCAAAATCGAGAGTGGCCGCACAGAATTAAAAATTGAAAAATTTGATTTAGCGCATTTAGTAATGGATGTCGCCCTGGAATTCGGAAATCAAGCCACCGATAAGAACGTGGCAATGTCCGTCAGCGTCTGCTTGCAGAATCAGCTTATAGTTAATGACAAGTTGCGCCTGCGGCAAATTTTGGTCAATCTCGTTTCCAACGCCGTTAAATTCACACATCAGGGCAGCATCTACATTGAGGTGCGGGAATTTAATCGCGATCGGCTAATTATCACCGTTCGGGATACAGGAATCGGCATCTGTGAAACCGATCTTCCCCACATTTTCGACAAATTCCATCAAGCCGACCAAACCACAACTCGCCAGTATCCAGGCACCGGTTTAGGACTAGCGATTACTGCCTCTTTAGTCAAAATGATGAACGGCAGAATTAGGGTCGAAAGTCAACCCAAAAAAGGTTCGACATTTCGGATAGAATTCCCGCAAAAAATTTATCCGAAAAAACTAACTTCCTGAGCCAATTTTTTGTTGCTAAAAAATAAATTTACATATAGATTATACGGGAGTATCTGTATGGAAATCGCAAGACCTAAGTCCGGCGTGGGGTGCTTCGATTTTTAACAATTGGTATAAGATTGATGATTAGAGTTCTTGCAAAAGTCCAATTCACCCCCCCGCAAGTCCCCCCTTATTAAAGAGGGTTGACGCACAGTAAAGTATTTGCTTACTTTTGCTTATGTATGCTACTATTTGCTCTATGGCGTACATACCACTCAGAAAAGCAGTCGAATTTCTGGGCTTGCATCCACACACATTAAGGAAATATGCAGACGAAGGGAAGATCAAGAGCATCAAAAACCAAGCAGGGCAACGACTCTACGATGTCGAGTCATACCAGCGCGGTGCAATTAGAGCTACCCTTGTTTGCTACTGTCGCGTCAGTTCCCCAAAACAACGAGACGACCTCGCCCGACAAACTGAATTCATGCGACAACAATACCCCGACGCCGAAATTATCCAAGATATCGGGTCGGGGCTTAACTTTAAGCGAAAAGGACTTCAAGCCCTACTGGTCAGATTTATGCGCGGCGAACAGCTCACGGTTGTTGTTGCCTGTCGCGACAGATTGTGCAGATTTGGATTTGAATTATTCGAGTTCATGGCGGAGCAAAACGGTGGACAAATCGTGGTTCTTGACCGAACTGTTCACTGCCCAGAAACCGAACTCACAAGCGATCTTCTTGCCATCCTTCACGTCTTCAGTTGCAGAATGCACGGACTCAGAAATTACAGCAAGAAGATCAAGGAAGATCCGGCTATTCCTAAATCCTGAGCAAAAAGCGCTGCTCAAGCAGTGGTTTGGTGTGAGTCGTTTTGTCTACAACACGACCATCAAATACCTCCAAGAACCAGATACTAAAGCTAGCTGGATGACAATCAAAACCGGAATACTCAACAGCTTGCCAGAATGGGCAAAACCTGTACCTTTCCAGATTAAATCAATTGCCATCAAAGATGCTTGCTCGGCAGTCAAGGCAGCTAAACAGGCTTTCAAAAAAGACGGACAAATCCGTAAATGCAAATTTCGGAGTAGAAAAGACACCAAGCAGTCTATTTATGTGCCGAAGTCGGCTATAAAAGATTGTGGTGTCTACCATTCAATTCTGGGTAAGTGTTACTTAACAGAACCCTTGCCTGTGAATTTCAGCGACGGTAGGTTGATTCTTGCCTATGGCGAGTATTGCCTAATCGTTTCTGAAGAAGTGCAACAAGCTAAGACCGATAAACAAGGTCGGCTAGTTGCCTTAGATCCCGGCGTTCGCACGTTCATGACATTTTTCTCTGAAAATTCTTACGGTTGGCTAGGAAAAGACTCTAATTTGCACATCCAGAAATTGTGTTTCCGGCTGGATAGATTAGTGTCAAAAATGTCCAAAGCTCCTAGTCGCCAAAAAAGAAGATTAAAGAAAGCAGTTGGTAGGCTTCGTTGCAAAATTAAGAATTTGGTCAAAGAGCTGCATCATAAAATCGCTAAGTTTTTAGTTGATAATTTTGATGTGATTTTGTTGCCAACCTTTGAAAGTTCGCAAATGGTGTCTAAGTCGCGCCGTAAGTTAAGGAATAAAACGGTGCGGCAAATGTTGACTCTAAGCCATTATGAATTCAAGACTTTCCTGAAGTGGAAAGCTTGGGAAAACTCAAAACTCGTAATTGATTGCAACGAAGCTTACACTTCAAAAACTGTGTCGTGGACGGGCGAAATTATCAAAAATCTAGGTGGCGCTAGACTTATTAAGTCCGCAGCTACTGGATTAAAGATGGATCGGGATCTAAATAGTGCTCGTGGGATTTTCCTGCGGGCATTGGTTGACACGCCTTTGTTAAGAGATTCTCTTGACTTATATGTTTGTTAGCATTTGTTAGCAAAAAAGTGTCGGAAACAAGAATAATCCTGCTTCCTCTCCTCCCCTTGTATCAGGGGAGTGTTCCCGATAGGGCGGGTGGAGTGAATATACTTCACTTGCACTCAGTTGAAATCTGCTGTAGCAAGACTTTGTTAAACTGGTATTATTTTTACAGCAAATTGCTGAGATCAAGAGTGATATAATAGTTATTGTTAGCGATTGTTTCGCGAGCGATCGCAATGACATACTATACCCATCCAACTAAAAAAAGCAAGTATTAAAACCGGATTTAGTATACAAACCTGCGGACATAATGAAGTTTATTTATGTCCGCTCATCCTAGAAAACCTGGTTTTAATGTCTCCTTTATTCTTCAGTCTGCGGAGGACGTTAGGCGAAGCTCAGTCGCACCGCAGGCTGCGTTTGGCTCTTAGCAGCGGTTTGAACCGCCGAGTCTTCTCTAAAGACTAGAAGTTTTCCCTACTTCCGCCTGAGTAGAAATTGGTTTAACATCGGTGTAGCCCATATTATTAGCTACGTCGCGCAGCACCGAAATTTGCTGTTCAAAATCAAGACCTTCAATTTGACCCAACACGCCATTGACAGCCTCAGTTGCCTCATATCCTTCGGGGATATCGACAATTGTTTCTCCCATACCAATAGCCCAAGCATACCAAACCACCAACTGATTGTTAGCAGTTAAAGCTCCGTAAGCGTGAGAATAGGGCGTGTCGTCGCGGTTGACAATCCCTCGCATTATATTCAGTTGTTGGTCATGGGAAAGCTTGTAAAAATCATCCAGCAGCATGGGAGCTAATTCGGGTTCGGCGGCGGTGGGAGCTGCTGGTGTAATTGAATCTCCCATTTTTTCATAAACAAAGTAGAGCAGTGCCAGCTTTTCATCTGTACCCAACCCGTTGATTGTCTGAAGGATGTTTTGAGTCTCGTTGGAGAGAGAGTGAGGATTGGTCGCGGCGGGTGAGTTCATAAACAAAATTCCTTAAAAATGCTTCCAGAATATATAAATATCAAGATTTGTAAGTGCCCGTCACCATCCCCGAGAGGTAATACGATTTTAGTTTTTAGATTTTAGATTTTAGATTAAAAAATGGGGAATGGCTTAGTATGTATGGGTTGGGAGCTTGCCTAAAGCTGCATTCTTTTCGGAAAGTGATGTAATGTTAAGGCACTAACCTAGAATAAACCATCCTTAAGATAGAAGCCAACGATACATCTGCGGGTAGATGAAAAAGCCGGGGAGTAAAGTAATAATTGATACAGTGAATTGTTAAATAAAACTAGCAAGGAGTCGGCTATGTCTCAAATCAATACAGAAGTCAATAATACTGAAAACTTTGACGCTCAGCAGATCACTGAAAGCGCGGAAGCTGGAGAACAAAAGTTGCCGACAGTTAATGTATCAGCAGACTACGAAGCTTCTAAAGAATTCAGCGTTAGTGAAATTGATCGCACAGGTGCCGGCGCTCAAGCTGCCGCGGCTGCAACTGCACCTAAATTTCCTATTCCCGCTGCTCAAGATAATATTGCAAAGCCGGCAGATACAAGCGGCAATCCCAATGATTTTCGTTCGATGGCTCAGGAAATTAAGCCCACAGGTACACCGGGCGAAGTTACCGACGATTTGATGCAGAAAGCGATCGATCGTGGTACTCCCGGCAGTTAATTTAGAAATTCTCCATCCTCGATACAAAACTTCTGTATTGTAGGGTGCTGATGGCGCGCCTTACCCCTATAATTCGCGCGTCAAATCACTTTTCGCATAAGTCCTGAATTGTCAAGTGAGTGCACAATAAGCTGCAATACAGTAGGGACACAACATTGTTGTGTCCTTAAGGGCTGCAATACGGTAACGAGACAACATTGTTGTGTGCTTAAACCGTTAATTTTAAGTCTCCCTAATCGCTTAATTTTAAGTCGATCGCCCGACAGATTTTGCCAACACTGTGATCGTCCAAAATTTCAATTACTAAATCCACCCGATCGCCCTTTTCAACCATCGACTTAATAAATAACTCGGGATGCAGCGCTTTCCAAAAATATTCGACAAACCGATGAATTTCGGCCTCTGACATTCCCGACTTCCCCGTCGCCATCATTTCCTGTTCCGCCTGATTGCGCCACATTCGAGAAATGCGATAATCTTGGGGATACAAAACCATCAACCGATCTAATCGGTTCCACAGCGGTAGATAGTCGTAAAGCTTCCCATTCATATCGCGCGCAAACTGACAGTCGCTTTCTGTGGAAATCGGAAACGGTGCACCTGCCAAAAACTCGTTTAATTTGGCATCAACCACCGGATTCACGCCGACAAACCAACCTTCAAAAAGTACAATATCCGCACCGGAAATAATTTCGGGTTGACTTCTATCTCCAGCACCTCCATAGGCAGATTTGTCAAACCTGGGAATTTCTATATTTTTAATTATATCCGGTTTGAAGGCATCAGATTGGGGATTTTCAACTGCTGCTAAATTGCGAGTTTGAGAACCGCGCAACTTGTCTAAAACTGCGATTCCCAGGTCAATATCGTGAGTGCCGGGGGGGCCGCGCCAAATTAAACGCGGGTCTGCTTTTTGGAGTTGTTGGCGATCGGCATAAGTCTTGTAAAGATCGTCTAAAGAAAGGATGACAGTAGAATATCCCAATTTTCCCAGAATCAGCCTCAGAACTTGGCATAAAGTAGTTTTTCCGGTTCCTTGCCCTCCTAAAATTCCTTGGATTAAAGGACGGTTTACACTTTGTTTGGCAGTCGATAATTGCATTGCCAGCGGTAGCCAAAGATTCCATAAAGTTTCGAGGAAAACAGTTGACTTTAGCGGGAAAGTATGCAGCTCGTCAAGAATAGAAAAGAATAAATCGGTTTTGCAGCGGACAACATCGCCTGCATTGTCGGGAGTAATGCCAAAAGCGCGCGTTAGCGAAGCCCTCGAAGAGGATCGCACATCATCCGCAAGTTCCCACAAAGCCAGTCGATCTAAGTCGGGAGCGATCGGGCGATTGCCAGCTTGCCACCGATGTAAAATTTCAACAGGGGTTACAGTCGATCGATCCATATCCTAAAAACTCTCTATGCGGGGGCGGGTTTTGTACAAATACTATCTGCAATTGACAAATATTTGACCCCACCCAAAACGGATACAAACCCCAACTCCTGTCGTGGAGAGATCCCAAATTTAGATCCTAGTTCAAAATCCCAAATTCATCTGTGGAATACACCTCAAATCTAAAATCCTTCGACTGAGTGCCCAGACCGAAGTCTAAAATATCACATAGACTGACACTCAACTCGGCACTACAGATTCAAAAATTTTTAAGCGTAGGTTTATATAAATATTATCTACAACAGACCAATATTTTCCCTCTTTTTAAGAGCCTAGTTTGAAAGCCTCCACAAATAAATTGTAAGTCACGCCAATTTTCAGAGCATAGAGCATATCCACCGAAAAAGAACGGGCTACAGGCCGCGGGCTGCCGTAAACCAGCCAGCTCACGATCTCGGTCAACAACACCAACAGCCCGGCCGCGATAATATCCCAATCCGCAGATTGTCCGGCGATCGTCGAAATAGCAGTTCCCAAAAAAGTGCCGAACAGCAGGCTAATTAGCAGGAGCGAAATCCGTCGCCAAGGATTGTTGAGCCAGCCTCGGAAGCGATCGCCCAGAACATCAATCAATCTGTTAATTCGGGTATTCTGCATAAAAGTTATACAATTTGAGATTTGAGATGTGAGATTTGAGATGCCGAATTACTGATGAGTATTGGGGTTGGGAGTACGGGTCTACAGTGGCACTCTTTTTTTCAACTGGCATTAAAAGCTATACCGATGAGTAAACAAATGCCCCTCCCCACCAACTCCAAATTCTTACCGGGGTCAGTATGTCGCCATCTAAAATCTAAAATTTAACATCTAAGATGGTATTGAGCGATCGCGGACTTATAGCCGAGAACGGTCAAGTAATTAAGTGTAACTGTATCTTGTTGCACAGCAGCCCCTGGTTTTACATTAAAAATAGTTAAGACTCATTATCGGTGCAGTCTATCCTGTAAGCCTAAAATTTATGAATCTTAAAATTTACCAGATCGTAATTGGAGTGTCGATCGTCCTAATTACAGGAATGTTTCTAGGACGTTTTGAAATCACTATCTCCAACGGTTCAAATCAGTCGAGCGATTGGCCCTCACAAGCCACCGCATACCCCCCCACACCCCCCGTTTCCCCAGTTGCGACAGCTTCTGCAGACACCGCCAGCGAGCCCAAGCCCGACTCAACACCAACCCCCCCAGAGTCAGAGGAGGAATTGCTTTCCTCAATCCCTGTAGATGCTAAAGCCTCCGGTCTTTTGCGCGTCAGCAACCGCAGCGAACACCCAGTGCGAGTGGCCCTGCTGTCGAAACGGCAAGCCAAGGAATCCTATGGAAAACCAGCGCACTGGGATTTTGCGCCGGGGGAAGGCGGTGGCAAGGGACTGATGCTATCGCTGCCGGAGGGCAAGTTAAAAGTCAAACGGGGAGACATTCTGGTGGTTTTTGCTCAGGATGGTTCTCGCCGCTACTGGGGGCCTTTCGTCGCCGGGGAGACACCCTCGCCGGCTTGGAACAGCACAGCCGGAGAATGGCAATTAATTTTGCAGCCGTGAACGCTTAGCTGCTGGTGCGGAGATTTTGGTCGAGAAAGCCGATTGATCCGGTCTTGTTGAGAAGGGTGTGGCTATGTGAGTTAACCTCACATAGCCACATCATTTAAAGAAAGGGCTTTCCGGCCTGTTCATGAAAGGCTTGTTGAGAATGGTGCAACATCTGAGTTTAACCAGATTCGATCGAGTTGGGAGTTTCGAGAATGCGAATCTTTCGGTAGACTCTCTAAGCGAGCTAAAATTTTAAATCTAAAATCGCAGGAAGTTTGGGTGAAGGAAGTTATTAAAAATTTGTCAGAGTTTAGAAATCGCCCGTTAGCGAAGCCCTCGAAGAGGATCGCACCTTTGCTGCTATCGATTTTATGGCTGTGCGCGATCGCCTGGGTAGGTTTCTTGTGGAATCTCGGCAACATCGGTTTAGTTGACGAAACCGAACCGCTGTTTGCCGAAGCCGCCCGTCAAATGACGGTGACAGGGGATTGGATCACTCCTTATTTCAACGGCGAAACGAGGTTTGACAAGCCGCCGTTAATTTACTGGCTGATGGCGGTGGCTTACCGCACTCTGGGCGTTAACGAATGGGCCGTGCGTCTTCCCTCGGCTTTGTGCGCGATCGGTCTGACTTGCCTCGGATTTTATACCTTATGGAAGGAAGAAGGAAGAAGGAAGAAGGAAGAAGGAAGAAGGAAGGAGGAAGAAGGGCACGACCCGGATTCGGACACGGATACACGGATGAATGTAACTGTCTTTCCTCCCTCGCTCTCCCACTCTCCCACTCCCCCACTCTCCCCCTCTCCTAGTATTCCTATTTTTCTTTCTACTCCCTGGATTGGTGCGGCCCTAATAGCTTTAAATCCCCAAACTATTGCCTGGGGACGGACTGGCGTTTCAGATATGCTATTAGTCGGTTGTATGTGTTCGGCACTACTGGCATTTTTTCTTGGTTACACTCTAGAAGAACAGAGAGAAAAAGCAGAAATTTCCACCGTTGCCGCTTCCAGATTTCCTAATAAGTGGTATCTGACTTTTTACGTACTAATTGCTTTAGCAATTCTGGCTAAGGGGCCTGTGGGAATTGTCGTGCCAGCGCTGATTGTTGGCAGCTTCGGGCTTTATTTGGGAAATTTTCGGCAACTTTGGCGCGAAATGCGTCCAGTGTCGGGAATCTTAATTATTCTGGCGATCGCCCTGCCGTGGTACATTTTCGTTATTTTAGCCAACGGTCAAACTTATATTGACAGCTTTTTTGGCTATCACAATTTCCAGCGTTTTACTGGAGTAGTCAACAAGCACTCCGCGCCTTGGTATTTTTACTTTTTTGTAGTGCTAGTTGGTTTTGCACCTTGGTCGATTTATTTGCCGGTGGCGATCGCCCGTACCCGTTTTTGGCAGCGCAGTTACTGGCGTCGTCAACCGCGATCGGCTCAGTTGAGTTTATTTGCCCTATTTTGGTTCGGGTGCATCTTTGGCTTTTTTACGATCGCCGTGACCAAATTGCCGAGTTATGTATTGCCTTTAATCCCCGCCGCTGCGATTTTGGTAACGCTGCTGTGGAGCGATATTATTGCAGGCAATGAGCCCGAAAACAGGCGGGCCAAGTTAGAAAAAAAACCGAATTCTTTACCGCTAGGGCTGTTAGTTACATACATTTTCAATGTCGTATTTTTACTAATTATAGCCGGAGCAACTTTCTACAGCTACAACTGGCTGGGAGACGACCCGGCAATGCCCAATTTTCCCCAAGCAATTCAGCAGTCGGGATTGCTGATTGTCGGCGGTACGATTTGGATAACTACAGCGGTGGCGATCGCACTTTTACTTTGGAAGCGGCAACAGCGCTGGATTTTGGTTGCTAACCTGATCGGGTTAGTAGCATTTATCATCTTTGGTCTTACTCCAGCCTACAAAGTGGTCGATATCAACCGCCAGTTACCTCTGAGACAGTTAGCGCAGGTTGCGGTTCAACAAAAACTGCCGGGGGAAGAGTTTATTATGGTTGGTTTCTGGAAACCAAGTCTGGTTTATTATACCCAAGGGCCGGTGACTTACTACCGAGCTGTCCAAAAGGCGATCGACTACATTAAGGAATCTAAAAACCCAAATTCTCCCTCTATTTTGGTGCTGGGATATCCAGAGAAATTTGTGCAATTAGGATTGCAACCAAATCAATATCAATTGTTGGACAGTCGGGGGGCTTACCAACTCGCAAGGGTTCCGAGACAAGCGTTTCGATAGGGCCTATAGTGTGATCTCATCCTTGTTAAACAAGGTAGAAAAATGATTAAAACTACGAATCTTCAACTACTTCCCGTCGAAAGGATTCACCTAGAAGCTTTCTCGCGCAATAAAAGCGAGCTTGCAGCAATTTTAAATGTCGTAGTGCCTAATAGCTGGCCTCATTTCCCGGAAGCATTTTCCCTCCCTGCTGACAAATCTTGCGAATCCAATCCGCCTCCAACTGACTGGGGAAACTACTTCTTTATTCATCCAAAAAATGAAGTGCTCCTCGGCAACGGAGGTTTCACAGGCTCACCTGATGAGTCGGGGACTGTAGAGATAGGTTATGAAATTGCTTCCGAATATTGGAATCGCGGATTTGCAACGGAGGTGGCACAGGGAATGATCGATTATGCTTTCGCTCACGAGGAGGTTAAAGCAGTCATCGCTCACACTTTAGCTGAAAAAAATGCCTCGAATAGCGTGTTACAAAAAGTGGGAATGAAGTTCATCGCAGAGGTGGACGATCCTGAAGAAGGCAAAATATGGCGATGGCAAATAAGCAGGGATGAATATTATCCGACTTGAACTGTAACGCCGTTTGGCTGTTTAAGTCACTGGTTTTGGTGGTAATTTGAAGGTTCTCGGTTGGAGCATTAAATCTGCCAGATTGAATAAAAGCTATAATCTAGTCACTACCTAAAACCCGAAGCTGGGAGCCTACAATGGTTTCAATTCTCAACAAACCCTCCTCGTTAATCCATGAGATTTGCCTTGAAAAAGTCGATCGGTGGAAGTTGTTCAAATTTAGTGAATCGCTCCAACAGCGCATGGAACAATTGTTAGAGAAGAAAAAGGCAGATCAACTAATGGCAGAAGAGGTAGCGGAACTCGACGCCATTGGGGAATTATAGCCTTTCTCAGATAGATGAGGTATGTAATAAGGCTTGAAAGTCCCGCTATTCAGGGAATATCGGGTACCTCATCTTTTTAAGAAAGGCTATAGATCGCATCTTTACCCATATCAATGCAATGATGGCGGCTCAAGATGTCAATCAGCGATCGTGAGTTAACTAGCGTTACGGAGTAGATTAGATGAATCCTGAGACAAAACAAGTATCACAGCATATGAAAGAATTTGGGCTTCATATTCTTGGGAGAGCTATTTATGATGCAACGTTTAGCGAGATGACGAGGCCTTTTGCTCATATGTTGTCGGTAGTTGATGCAGCACATGGAGCAGAAATACTTATCAAGGCACGCATTGCTGAAGAGCATCCGCTTTTAATCTTCAAGTCCTACCCTAAATCAAATACTACTAAGGATGTATTGAGTATCAAGGAACTCTTTAAGTACGGTCGAACTTTAATGTATTCAGAGTTACCTGAAGTTCTTTGGGCGACCACTGGTTATAGAATCAAGGAATTAGATAGATATCAAAAATTTGGCGAGCTGCGAAACATCATTGTCCATATTTCTGCCGATCGTGATTGCGAAGCTTCCACAGAGACATTAAAATTTGCTTTGGAAGTTTTAGATTATATAGTTCAGGATTTTTGGGGTGAGAGCTTGATTTACTATTCGCAACAATGGGACGATGTAATCATTTATGAGGGTTATCTGCGAGAACAAATTGAGGAATTGAATATTCAGGTGCACCCCGACACACAGAAACAAATAGAAAGTCTTGACCTAACCTTAAAATAAAATGGAGATAGAAGTCAGAAAGGGAACGATCGCTCATAATTAAGGGAGTGTCTACAGCCACCCCACATCATCGAGAAAAGCGTATTTAGCAATACTCCGGACAGTTTTTGAGACCGAGGCTGAAACCCTCATTCTACCGTTAGTATTTGACCTCACTGAGAAGGCTGAAACCCTCATTCTGCCGTTAGTGATTGAAAACTGTCCGGACTATTGATTTAGAAAAGTGGAAGATTATGATTCCAATCAATGAAGCCCAAAAGCAGTTGCAGCAGTCGATCGCTCCCATGAGTCAGTCACTTCAACCGATCGCGATCAGCAGGACAAACTAGCAATGCAGTGTTACTATCTGAATCTGACTCCGCATCTGTTAAGGAAACACTGTATCTTTTCTCAGTGCCGGGAATGCGGGAATCGATTCGGGAAGGAATGGCAACGCCGATCGAGGATTGCGATCGCTCTTTGGACTGGTGAGGAGATCCCACTATACGTGCCATAATCAGCCATATTCTTTGGTACGCGATCGCCTGAACCTATGGATGCGCTAATCGGCAAAACTTTACAGGGTGGAAAGTACACCCTCGAACAAGAATTGGGCCGCGGCGGCTTTGGAATAACTTTCAGGGCAAATCACCGCTATTTAGGACAGCCTGTAGTCATAAAAACCCTCAACGAATCTCTGCGGCAGCAACCCAATTTTGCTGAGTTCGATCGCAAGTTTCAAGACGAAGCGAGGCGGTTGGCTTCCTGCGTTCATCCGAATATTGTCCGCGTCAGCGATTTCTTTGTCGAAGACGGGCAGCCTTACATGGTGATGGACTACATAGCCGGTCAGAATTTGGGCGATGTAGTCGGTTCAAATAATCCGCTGCCAGAAAATCTTGCAATTCTCTACATAACTCAAATTGGCGCTGCTTTAAAAGTTGTTCATCAAAAGGGTTTGCTGCACCGAGATGTCAAGCCGCAAAACATTCTTTTGCGCCAAGGTACTCAGGAAGTCGTGCTGATTGACTTTGGCATTGCCCGCGAGTTTACTCCTGGTGCAACCCAAAGTCACACTAATATGGTGTCCGACGGCTACGCGCCCCCAGAACAGTATTTCGCCCAAGGAAAATATACCCCCGCCACAGATGTTTACGGTATGGCGGCGACGCTTTACACTTTATTGACAGCACAGGTGCCGGTGGCTGCAATTTTGCGTACCAGTCAGCCGATGCCTTCACCCCGCGATTTGCAGCCTCAGCTAAGTGCCGCTGTCAGTTCTGCGGTGATGCGGGGGATGACAGTAGAGGCTCAAAATCGCCCTGCTAGCGTCGATGAGTGGTTGTCGCTGCTGCATGGGCAGCCTCTTGGTGCAGCGTCGCCGAGCACCGGGCCGACGGTGGCGGTGATTCCGGGACACGGGCCTCAGTCGCCGGCGGGTTCGAGAACAGCGCCTGCTGTGGTGTCTTCTGGGCAAGGCAACCGCAAGGTTTGGTGGATTTTGGGGTTCGTGGCGATCGCACTTATTGTGGCAGGTTTGGTCGGTATTGCTAGGGTTTTCCTCAACCGGCCGTCTTCGGAACCCGCACCGGTAGCCCAGGACGATCGCACTTCGGCCCCAGCAGATCCAGACGCGCGCTCAAGCCCCGCACCAATTCCCGCGCCCACACCAACGCCTTTCTCGCCGACTCCGAGAGAAACTCCGCCGCCTGCTGCTGAAACTCCAGCGCCTGCTGAAACTCCAACACCAGCCCCAGCGCCAACACCAGAGCCAACCCCAGCGCCTTCTCCCGAGGCAGTCGAACCTACACCAACAGAAAAACTTGTTGACAAAGAGTTGCCGCCAGATCGATCGCCCGCACCCAGCCCCGAACAACCGGGAACCAATTATCAGAAGACTCCCACAATCCCTGGGTATGCGGTTGGTACGCCGGAAAGTCAGATTTTATCTGAATTGGGAGAACCCACTGACTCTCAAGCGCGGGGCTATTGGCCGAATACTCGCACCGCACTTTACGAAATATTGCCGAACCGGATTACTCTCGGCTACATTTACGATCGCGATTCGGGCCAGCTAGTACAAACAGAGGGTTCTTTTGCTCAGTCGGTGGACGCTTTGGTAGTGCGAACCGCGTTAAACGGGATGGTGGGCGGCGCCAGCCGGGAGATTTTGCAAGGGCTCGGCGACGTGCAGCAGCGCCGGACTAATCGGTTTACGTTTAGGAAGGGTTCGCTCGAAGGGATGATCGAACGCAATGAGCGCGATCGGATTTACATCGGCGTCTGGGACGACAACTTGCATTAAACTTGGCAGCGCTGACATTTTTGACCACTGTCAATACACCTTTTAAGGGCGGGCTCTGGGGTTCACAAAAAAAACTTGAACTCTTGTGGAACAGGCATCTTGCCTGTTCAAGAAAATGGTGCAAAATGTAAATATTTCCGACTCAGCTTTGTGCCAAAATCTAAAATCTAAAATCTAAAATCTAACTCAGCTTTGTGCCAAAATCTAAAATCTAAAATCTAAAATCTAAAATCGCTTGACTTGACACAACACAAAATATTGTCTATGATTAAAGAACACACGAGGGGCTGTAATGGTTTCGACAGGGTGGCGAAAGCTGCTCCGTGATGCAGGTCGAGAGGGAGTCTACTCTCGTTAATATCGGCTCAAAAAAAATAGTAAATGCGAACAACATCGTTCCTTTCGCTCGCAAAGCCGTAGCTGTAGCCTAAAAACTTCTTGAGCTTGGTTTAGAGTGTATGCCACCTCACTCCGTTAAAGGTAGCATAACAACCCCCAACGGATGCCCTAGCTAAACGTTTCTAGTCGGCTAGCTAGGAAAGCAATCACTAGAAAATCCCCCCATTTGGGATAAAGATGGTTCCCGCCCCGAGGATTAGAGGGGATAAACCTGTGAACGATCGGAAGGTAAATACCCGCTTTGGACGGCAGTTCGATTCTGCCCAGTTCCATAAAAAAGTGACGTAAAATCAATGGTTTAAACCATTTGAAAGGCACTTTAAAGCATCAAAAGGGCCCAGAGTTAACTCTGGGCCCTTTTGTTTGGCCTATATCTGGCTTATAACTGAGTCTAGAGCCCCCTCGCATTCCAGGGCTGTTTCATTCTCAGGAAAATCATGGTTTTGTAGGGGTAGTGTCCCCGTGCCTACCCCCCACCGACGCTCGAATGGCCGTTTCAGGCAAGGGGGCAACCACGGGGGGTTGGCCCCTACAGATATTGTTTCCCCCTGTTATTAAGGGGCGCTAGGAGGGAGCAAGGTTGGAGACACGAGAGTACGTAAATCCAGATTGATTTCTTACTCAAAATCGATTGGACACTCAACAGTCAACAGCCTACAGTCAAACGTCAACCGTCAACAATCAACCCTCAACCATAAATTACCAACCTATTAGCTACGCTGCAGGCTCATATAATTAGAACTTCACCCTGTCTGTGCGTTCTTGGAGCCTGTCGGGCGATATACTATTAGGCGGTAAAGCATTAAAAATCTTTACAAAGACCCCGATTTCTAAGCCTACTCCTACAAAGGACGGGTGAAAAATTATATGCTGAGCGCTCAAAAGCTGGAAAAATGAACCCAGGAATTGACTTACAAGGAAGTTTTGTAGAAGCCCTGATGAATTTGGGCTTACCAGCGGACATCGCCCAAGTGCTTTGGCTACCCCTGCCGATGTTGCTGATGATTGTCGCTGCCGTTTTCGGGGTACTCACTAGCGTCTGGCTGGAACGGAAAATTTCCGCCGCCGCTCAACAGCGGGTAGGCCCGGAATTCATCGGCCCTCTGGGAGTTTTAGCACCCGTTGCTGACGGTCTGAAGTTGGTATTCAAAGAAGACATCGTACCCGCAAAAGCTGACGCGCTGCTATTTACCCTAGGCCCGGTAATTGTGGTGATTCCAGTTTTTCTGTCTTACTTAATCGTGCCCTTCGGAGAGCATATGCTGATCGCCGATATGGGGACCGCAATATTTCTGTGGATTGCCCTGTCTAGCATTCAGCCGATCGGCTTGCTGATGTCCGGCTATGCTTCCAACAACAAATACGCCCTCCTCGGAGGACTCAGAGCCGCGGCTCAATCCCTCAGCTACGAAATTCCCCTAGCTTTGGCAGTATTGGCAGTCGTGATGATGTCCAATAGCCTCAGTACGATCGACATCGTACACCAGCAAGCCGGCTACGGGATTGTCGGCTGGAATATCTGGCGGCAACCAGCAGGTTTCCTAATTTTCTGGATTGCAGCACTAGCAGAATGCGAACGCTTGCCCTTTGACCTCCCGGAAGCAGAAGAAGAATTGGTAGCAGGATATCAGACTGAGTACACAGGCATGAAATTTGCTTTGTACTATATCGCTTCCTACGTTAACCTCGTCCTTTCTTGCCTGCTAGTAGCAGTTTTGTACCTCGGCGGCTGGGAATGCCCGATTCCTGTCGAAGTGCTGACAAATGCCCTGGGATTGAGCGAGACGACTCCTTGGTTGCAGGTAATTACCGGCTTGCTGGGCATTACGATGACCATGCTGAAAGCCTACTTTTTCCTGTTTCTGGCAGTTCTGCTCCGCTGGACTCTGCCGCGAGTTCGGATCGACCAATTGCTAGATTTGGGATGGAAGTTTTTGCTGCCCGTTGCTTTAGTTAATTTGCTATTGACCGCAGCTTTGAAGCTTGCCTTTCCTTTTGCTTTTGGCGGTTAATTCATAATAGGTAAATGGCAACAGTAAAAAAAATAGCTGTTAACCAATTACCTATTATCAATTAGCAATTACCAAAAACTCAAGTACAGAGAGAGAACACCATGCTAAAATTCCTCAATCAAGTAGGCGAATACGCCAAAGAAAGTTTTCAAGCTGCTAAGTATATCGGTCAAGGTCTAGCTGTTACTTTTGACCACATGAGACGCCGACCGATTACGGTGCAGTATCCTTACGAAAAATTGATTCCGTCCGAACGTTTTCGGGGCCGAATTCACTTTGAATTTGACAAGTGCATCTCCTGCGAAGTCTGCGTTCGGGTGTGTCCGATCAATTTGCCTGTGGTGGATTGGGAATTTAACAAAGAAACTAAGAAGAAACAACTCAAGCACTACAGTATCGATTTCGGAGTGTGTATCTTCTGCGGCAACTGCGTAGAATATTGTCCGACTAATTGTTTGTCCATGACAGAAGAATACGAGTTAGCCACCTACGAACGTCATGAATTGAATTTTGACAACGTGGCCCTCGGACGTTTGCCCTACAAGGTTACAGACGATCCGATGGTGACACCGATGCGGGAATTCGCTTATTTGCCGAAAGGTGCGATCGACCCCCATGAAGTTTCCTACACCGATCGCCGCGCCGGTCTGCGTCCCGAGGAAATTATCGAAAAGTAAGTAATTAGTCATTAGTCAGCAGTCATCAGTTATTAGTGAAATAACCAATTATTAATGACTGCTAACTAATGAGTAAAAACGAACAATAGAAAACTAATAATTGAGGATAAAAAATTGTGAATCTAGCTGAAGGGGTTCAAATTGTTTCGTTTGGAATATTGTCCGTAATGATGATTGCAGGAGCACTAGGAGTAGTGTTGTTCTCCAACATCGTTTACTCAGCATTTTTGCTGTGCGGCGTATTTACCAGCATTGCCGGCTTGTACCTGTTGCTGAATGCCGACTTTGTAGCAGCAGCGCAGGTATTGATTTATGTTGGCGCTGTTAACGTGTTGATTTTGTTTGCGATTATGTTGGTGAACAAGCGCGAAGATTTCCGCACTATTCCCAACGCTTGGGTGCGTCAAGTAGCAACAGCGGTAGTTTGCGTAGGCTTGTTTGCACTGTTGGGTACGATGGTGGTGTCTACTCCTTGGGCTATTGTCGCGACGACAGGAGCACCGGCCGAAAGTTCGATCGTCACTATCGCCAAACATTTCTTCACTGACTTTTTGCTACCTTTCGAGTTAGCATCAGTGTTTTTGTTGATGGCAATGGTAGGAGCAATTGTGTTGGCGCGCCGCGATTTTTTCCCGGATGAACTGTCAAAGAAGCTATCCGAAACACCTGCTTTGAGTTTGCCGGAAAGACCTCGCGAATTAGTTTCTGCCGGAGATGTGTCTTCGCCAGAATCTAAGTAATATTATGGTGCGCTTAGCGCACCATAGTGTTAGTTTTGTAGTAACTTTAGATTGAGACGAAATCACAAAATTTATGCAACTGCAACTCCAGTATTTCCTGTTATTAGCCGCCGCACTTTTCTGTATTGGTATTTACGGTTTAATTACCAGCAGAAATGCAGTGCGCGTGTTGATGTCGATCGAGTTGATGCTGAATGCTGTCAATCTCAATTTGATGGGTTTCTCCAATTATCTCGACCCCGTACAAGTTAAGGGGCAAGTATTTACCGTGTTTGTAGTTACGGTAGCGGCGGCTGAGGCTGCGGTGGGTTTGGCAATTGTTTTGGCGATTTATCGCAACCGCAATACCGTAGACATGGAAGAATTTAATTTGCTGAAGTGGTAATTAATCAATAGTCATCAGTCATCAGTCATCAGTCATTAGTGACAAACTAATGCAGATTAAAGACTGATGACTAAGGACTAATGACTAATGACTTCTAGTAATTTCTAGAGTAATTCTGCCACCGAAATCAGGGATGGGGGCAGCAGGCTTCGAGAGTTGTAGTTTAACTTTCTCGACTAACGGTAGTTGTAAAAGCGCTTGGGCAATAGTATCTGCTAGGCGTTCGATTAATAAAAACTTCGAGTCTTTGACTAGCTTTTGAATCAGAGTAATTGCGCTGCGGTAATCAAGAGTATGTTGAATATCATCACTTTTCCCAGCTTGCGATAAATCCAGCCAGAGAGTAACATCCACTTCAAACCACTGGCCCAAAACTTGCTCTTCCGGCAGATAGCCCGTATATCCGTAGCAGCGAATTCCTGTAAGTTGAATAGAATCCATTTTGCAATAAACTAAAAGTGCGTTGCCTAACCAATTTGTATTAAACCAGATAAAGTTCTCTTTCTCTTCCCTCTCTTTTTTTGCCCTTTTCCGCTTCCCTCTGCGCTCTTTGCGCCCTCTGCGGTTGAATCACTCTTATTCTATCTTAAATTTCACAACCGTTCTCCTTTCTCCAACTTGTCCAGTAAATCCTCAGCAACTTCATACCATTTCCGCCTAATTTCAGCATCTTCTGGCTTTTCTGTCAAGGTACGACCTTGGAATTCGGGATATTTATTGTAATATAATTCATCCACTTTTTGATAGAATATATCTTGATTAATGTTGAGATTTTTGCGTCGTTTACCAATCTTTTCTTGACGAATTATTTCGGCTTCCTCTAAGGATGTATCAGGAGGTTGCTGGCGCGAAGAAAATTTAGGTAAATCAGGCAAATTTGGCAACGTGAAACCAGATTTGACTACACTAAAAGCTAAAATTCCCGGCACCAAAATCACACTTAAACTGCCTAGGGTTTTCCAAGGAATTAACTTGAATGTGCTGTGGTTATTAACCAGTTGAGGATTTTGGTGAACAGGAGTATGATTCCTGCTAGCAGTTTGGGTGGTGTTTTTGAACGGGCGGCCGACAAAGTTCATTGTCACCATTTGGGAAATTATACTGCCAATTTGAGAGAGTTTTGGATCTTTGAGTGCTTCGCGGACTGCTTTTGCAGATTGGTAGCGATCGCCCGGTTGTTCTGATAACATCCGATCCAATACAGTACCGAGATTTTGACTGACTGTGACGTGCGATCGCCAATCCCAATTTTTATTATTGATATCGTACAATTTTTGAGGCTTTTTGCCGCTTAGCAGTACCAAAGCCGTGACGGCTAAAGCGTATAAATCGCTAGCAGCAGAAACTTTTCCCAGCCGCATTTGTTCCGTGGGCGAATAACCCTGTTTGCCGATCGCCGTATCCGATTGTCCGTTAAACTGAAGTACGGCATTTGCTGCGATTTGTTTAACTGAACCGAAATCAATTAAGAATGGTAGTTTGTCAGCCTCATGCTGAATAATATTATCCGGGGAAATATCGCGGTGAATTAAATTTTTTGAGTGGATGTATTCTAAAACTGGTAAAAGCTGAAATAGCAGTTGAGTAACTTCAGCTTCAGTAAAATTTTTACCTTGTTGCTGACGCGATATCAATATTTCTTCGTAGGTTTGACCTTTGATATAATCTTGCACTAAAAATAAAGATGGATTCCCGCCCAAATCGGTTCGCAGGAACTCTCGAAAACGGGGGATTTGCGGGTGTTGGAGGTGGTAAAGCATACTCGCTTCGCGATCGAACAATTCGGCAGCTTTCGGGCTGTGAACCACCGGAGAAAACTCTTTTAGCACGCAATGTTCGTTGTAGCGGTTGATATCTTCGGCGAGGTAAGTGCGGCCGAAGCCACCTCGGCCCAATTCGCGGAGGATGCGGTAGCGTTTTTCGAGAGTCGAACCAGGGGTGAGGAGGGAGGAGTTAGACATAAACCACGGCAAATTGTTCGATTTGGGGAGTCGTCGAGCACAGTATAGCTTATTGTAGCTAAGTTTGTTTGAATGCGAGGGCGATCGCCCCAGCAATATCAATCCTCTACTCAATAGCTTTAGGGATCTTTTGATGATGTAGACTCTCCCTCATCATTATCAAAAAAACGAATAAACTAAGCGCTATTTCTGGACTAGCTTTTAACTAGAATTGCTTCTCATCCTGATGCTGTCGTCAAATCGAGGTGAAGTCAACTGGCTGTGCATATTCTGCACAATTGTGTCCCATTAGGTGATTCAGCTTTTGGGGAGATGTCTAATGTTTCTGGGCCCAATGACAACTTGAGTAATTTGAGTGAATTCTGTCTGCTCTGGAAATAGCGATCGCCTCTAGAGGCAGTTACACATAATATAAACATTTGTCAATGCCTAAGTCCTAGAAGTAAGATACTGGGGAGCGGTCTTTTCTGAGGATTAGCAACAATTCTATACATAAACTTGTCAAAAAATGTATTATTATATGGTTTTAAATATTTAAATATTTTTCAAAGGTAGGAGTCTTCCGTAGATAAGAGGATAGAAGAGTTATAGGACTAGAGTCTTTTGGAGGAATTTTAATGTAATGTAATAACAATGACATATATTAGCATCTTCCTTCAACTATAATACGTATTGTTGGGCAAAAGACAGCGTAATATTGATATTAACCAAGTACCTGGACAAATTCTAAAAAAGCCTCAGCCAGTTAGTGGATGACTGCAACTCCGAAAGTTTCGTTAGGTCTGCTCTTGGTTCGAGCTTTTATCCTAAATATTTTTGTGGATATAGAAATAACGGGGTATGTCTCTCTACAGAATGGACAAATAGCTACGCAATAAATTGTCAAACTCCGCCATGACGAGAGAACACAGATTAACAATTATCCTCATAGTCATTTAAAAATCAATCATTATCCATTACTTATTAGATTATGAAAAAACACCTAAACCAGCGCCTCACAGAACCCATAAATTTAATGGCGTTGTTGTTGATTTTTATATTTCCTTTTGCTCTGGTAGTTTATCAATTAATTGCTGAAATTGATATTAAAATTGAATTCGCTCAAGAAGAAAAAGTCGGCTTGGCTTATAACTATCCGTTGAAAAATTTGCTTGTCGCTGTTATTGAACACCGCACGCAAGTTAATCAATATTTAAATGGGGACAAGTCTTTAGCTCCTGCGATCGCCACGGCAACAGAAAAGATCGAGACCGCCATCCAAAACCTCAATGCCGTGGAAAAACAGCTATCGCCCCAATTTAAAGCTAGCCCGCAATGGCTAGCGCTCAAAACTTCCATTAATGGCAACTGGCAGCAATTAAAAAAGCAAAAATTAAACTTATCTCCTACCCAAAGCTGGCAAGCACATACAACTGTTGTTAACGATATTCTCGATTTAATTGCACACATCGGAGATGTTTCTAATCTCATTCTCGACCCATCTTTAGACAGTTATTATTTAATGGATACCGTTGTCACGCAGCTACCATTAACGATAGAGAATACGGCTCAAGCTAAAGATATCGGTGCAAAAATCGCCACTCAACAAGCTAACCAAAAAATTGCGGACAGCGATCGAGCCAAACTTTTGATTATTCGGAGTTTAATTGCACCGCCTATCCAAGCAGTGCAAAGAGGCTTGCAAATTTCTGCTAATGCTAATCCGCAAATTCAGCGGCAGCTATCCACTAGCGTACGCGATAATTTCAAGGATATCAAAAAATTTATTGACTTACTCGACAAAGATATAATTAATGCCAATACCATCAACTTACAGCCATTCGTATATACAGCTACAGCCACAACTGCCCTAGAGTCCCAATTAAAACTTTACAATACAGCTTTTCCACTTTTAGATCGTTTATTGGAACAGCGACTGAATCAGTTAGTTGGTAGAAAATATCAAATCATCGGGTTTGCACTGCTAGTATTAGCGGTAGTGACTTACATTTTTATAGCTTTTGTCAGCAACCGCAAAAAGCGCCTGCAATTTGAAAAAGAATTACAAGCTGCTGAAGCCAAATATCGCAGCATTTTTAACAATTCAATTAATGGAATTTTCCAAGTTACGCCAGCAGGGGAATATCTTAGCGCTAATCCAGCCTTGGCTGAAATTTATGGTTACAATTCTTCTGACCAATTAATTGGCAAATTAACCAATATTAAACAACAACTTTATGTAGATTCCAACCACCGAGAAGAATTCATAAAAATTATAAGCGATCGCGGCAGTGTTTCCGACTTTGAATCTCAAGTTTATCGCCGCGACGGTAGTATTATTTGGATTTCAGAAAATGCTCGCGCTATGTGTGATGAAAATGGCAATATTCTCTACTACGAAGGTACAGTAGAAGACATTACCGAATACAAACGTGCCGAACAAGAAATTTATGCCGCTAAAGAAGCCGCAGAAAATGCCAACCGCGCCAAAAGCGAGTTTCTGGCTAACATGAGTCACGAACTGCGAACCCCACTCAACGGGATCTTAGGCTATGCCCAAATCCTCAAGCGTTCTGTAAAACTAGGAGAACACGAACAAAATAGCATTGAAATTATCTACCAGTGCGGTTCTCACCTGCTAACTTTGATTAACGATATTCTCGATTTATCTAAAATAGAAGCTCAGAAAATGGAACTCTACCCTACAGAATTTCATTTTCCCGCTTTTCTACAGGCCGTTGCCGAAATTTGTCGCATTCGCGCCGAACAAAAAAGTCTCAAATTTAGCTACCTACCCGATCCCGATTTACCCATTGCCATTCACGCCGACGAAAAACGCTTGCGACAAGCATTAATTAACCTTATTGGTAACGCCATCAAATTTACCAAAATAGGAGACATAAGTTTTAGTGTCAGTTTAATTGAAAAAAATATTAATTTTTCCCATCAAACTAGCTGTAAAATTCGCTTCAGTGTCAAAGATACAGGAGTAGGAATTAAACCCGAAGAAATCGCCAAAATATTTTTACCTTTTGAACAAGTTGGATCTAGAAAAAATCAAGCAGAAGGAACGGGATTAGGACTGGCAATCACTCAAAAAATTATTCAATTAATGGGTAGTACGATTCAAGTCACCAGTCAATTACAAATGGGCAGTATTTTTGGGTTTGATTTAGAGCTATTAGAAGCCACAGAATGGGTTAATACAAGTTCTCAAACTGACAAAGGTAAAATTATTGGATTTAAAGGAAATTCCCAAAAACTTCTTGTGATTGATGATCGTTGGGAAAATCGATCGGTCATTGTTAATTTACTGACTCCTCTAGGATTTGAAGTAATAGAAGCCACTAACGGCAAACAAGGATTGAACATAGCAACTCAGGCTAAACCAGATTTAGTGATTACAGATTTAGTTATGCCAGAAATGGATGGATTTCAATTGATGGAATACTGGAAAACAAGCTTAGAATTAAAAGATATTAAAATAATTGTTTCTTCGGCAAGTGTTTTTGAAACAGACCAAAATCAAAGCTTACAAGCTGGAGCCGTTGATTTTTTAGCCAAACCAGTTCAAGCTGAAGAACTTTTAGAAAAGTTAGAACTTCATTTACAAATAGAGTGGATTTATGAAGCTGCATCATTGATGCCTTCAGGAAGGAAACCCAGTTACGATAAAATTGTTCCTCCTCCTCCAGAAGTATTAGATAAACTGTTTAATTTGGCTTTGCGAGGTAATTTGAAAGAGATTATAAAACAGACAAAAACTCTTGAAGAAACCGATCCAAAATATATGTCATTTGCGTCAAAATTGCGGCAGTTAGCTAAAGAGTTTCAAGAGAAAAAAATCTTGGAAATGCTCACTCAATACAAGGAAATAAATTTATGAACAATTTAAATTGTTACTCAAATACAATTTTGGTAGTGGATGATGTCCCTGCTAATTTAGGGATATTAGCGGATTTCCTCACTGAAGCTAGTTTTGAGGTTTTGGTCGCTCAAGATGGAGAAAGTGCTATTCAAAAAATAAATTATGTGATTCCAGACCTAATTTTATTAGATATAATGATGCCCGGAATAGACGGATTTGAAACTTATACACGCTTGAAAGAAAACCCCTTATGGAGTCAAATTCCTGTAATTTTTATTACGGCTCTTTCTGAAACAGATAATGTTGTCAGAGGTTTATCTTTAGGAGCTGTAGATTATATTATTAAACCTTTTCAAAAAGAAGAGGTTTTAGCGAGAATTAAAACGCATTTAGATTTGCGGCATTTAACTAAAACTATTGAAGTTAAAAATCAGCATTTATTGCAAGAAATTGCGGAACACGCCAAGGCTCGTGCAGACTTAAAACAGCTAAATCAAGAATTGGAAATACGAGTCAATGAACGAACAGCAGAACTGTCTCAAACGCTGCAAGACTTGTACAGAAGTCAAGCTCAATTGGAGCATAATGCCTTCCATGACTCCTTAACAGGTTTGCCAAATCGAGACTGGTTGATTAAGAAATTGCATGAGTTAATTGCAGCAAATACAAGTTATTCTGTTTTGTTTGTTGACTTAGATCGTTTTAAAATTATAAATGATAGCCTAGGACATTTAGCAGGAGACGAGCTACTAAAGTGCGTAGCCAAGCGGATGCAAGGGTGTTTAAAACCTTGCCAAATATCAACGCGAATGGGTGGGGATGAATTTGTTATTTTACTAGAAACAGAAACCGGAACTTTAGTCGCTCAAAAATTATTAGAAGAGTTTAAGTTACCCTTTAATTTTAATGAATATGAAGCTATCGTAGAAGCGAGTATTGGTATAACTTCTAGTGCAATAAATTATCAACACCCGATGGATATCCTTAGAGATGTGGATATTGCGATGTATCGAGCCAAAAAGCAGGGAAGTGGTAACTATCAGGTTTTCGATCCGCAGATGCAAGCGGATGCGATCGCACGCCTCGAACTGGAGCAAGACTTGCGAAAAGCGATCGCTCAACAAGAATTTTGCTTGTACTATCAACCTATTGTTTCCCTCGTTACTGGAGAAATTAAAGGTTTTGAAGCTTTAATCCGCTGGAATCATCCCAAAGGCATAATTTCACCCGATCAATTTATCCCTGTTGCTGAAGAAACAGGATTAATTAATCCTTTAGGTTGGTGGATTTTACGGGAAGCTTGCAACCAGTTAAGACGTTGGCAAGAGGAATTGCCTGACCTGCCTTTGAAACTGAACGTTAACTTTTCTCCCATTCAATTCCAGCAAGTTAATTGCTTTGAACAAATTGCAGAAATTTTACAAGAAACTGGGATAAAGAAAAACACTTTAAATATAGAAATTACTGAAAGTTGTCTATTAAAAACAACAAGTTTTAACTTTGAATTTTTAAAAGCTATGGGGGTTGGTATATGTATCGATGATTTTTGTACTGGCTACTCTTCATTAAGTTTACTCAAAGAGTTGCCAATTGATACTTTAAAAATCGATCGTTCCTTTTTGCAAAACTTGGCTCGAAATCCCAACGATACAAGTTTAATTCAAACAATTATATTATTAGGTAAAAATTTAAATATGGAAATTGTTGCTGAAGGATTGGAAACTCAAGAACAAATACAAATTCTTCGAGAACTAGGATGTATTTTCGGACAAGGTTACTTTTTTTCTCGCCCCTTAGATAGTCATAACGCCACGCGGTTTATAGGCTTATAATTGAAATAATTTTGTGTTATTTTCCATCATCAATTTGATTTTTGTTATCGGCTTTGTAATCGTTAATTAATAACCGTAATTGTTTTTCCTGAAAGCTGGCAGCCAATTCACCTACCCGTTCGGCAAAGGGAATATATTTTGCATCCAATTTTTTTAACTGTTCAACTTGTTGAGTCACTGCTTTTAAATTACCTCTCATAACCAAATCGTATAAAATTACCAGTTCTTCATCTGGTGGAGGGACTAACAAAGAAGCTGAATCCGATCGCACGAATTGATTGACATTTTTATTGAGGTGAGATGACTCTTGATATACCCAAGATATCCCTAAATGCTTTTGTAGCAATACAAATAACTCAGCCGCCTGTACGGGTTTGGGTAAAAAAGCATTTGCGCCCATATCTAAACTCTTATGCTGGTCAGCTTCAAACACGCTAGCTGAAGAAACGATAACGACTAAATCTTTAAACTTAGGTTGAGAGCGGAGACGGCTTACTAACTCGAAACCATCCATTTCTGGCATTACTAAATCAGTAATAATAGCATTAAAATGGCCACAATCGACTTGTTTTAAAGCTTCTTTGGCATTCGTAGCTTCTAGCACTTCAAAGCCAAGGGGTGCTAACAAATTAACGAGCACAGATCGATTTTCCCACTGATCGTCAACTGCGAGAATTTTCAGTTTAGTTCCTTGATAGCCAGCGATCGCAGCTTGTAGCTGAATTGCCGATTCCCATTTACTAGCAGAAGGTAAATCTAAATCAAACCAAAATTGGCTGCCAGCATTTAACTGACTGTTAACTTGAATACTGCCACCCATCATTTCGATGATTTTTAAAGTAATTGCTAATCCCAAACCCGTTCCTTCTGACATCTTATCGGTATTGCCTACCTGTTCAAAAGGTTGAAAGATTTTCTGCATTTTCTCTTCGCCGATCCCCACTCCAGTATCTTCAATTTGAAAGCGGATAGTGTTGAGGGCGTTTAATTCATTTGGGTTAGGTTCTAAGGGTACAGATTTTATGAGTTGAACTTTGAAAGTAACGCCCCCTCGATCGGTAAATTTTACAGCATTACCTAAGAGATTAATTAAAATCTGCCTTAAGCGTTTTTCATCCCCTTGCACGTTGGTGGGTAAGGAAGAGTCAAATTGACAAATAAAACTGATAGCTTTTTGTTCCGATCTGAGGCGAAAGATTTGGCTGACATCTTCTAAAAATGCCCAAAAATGAAATGGCGTCGGGTAAAGTTCTATTTTGCTAGCTTCGATTTTAGAAAAGTCGAGGATGTCGTTAATTAAAGTGAGCAAATGAGAGCCACACTGATGAATAATTTTCACACCGCTCAGATCTTGAGAGTCTAAATTTTTTGAACGCATGAGGATTTGAGCGTAGCCCAATATACCGTTTAGGGGTGTGCGAAGTTCGTGGCTCATGTTTGCCAAAAATTCGCTTTTGGCTTTGTTCGCAGCGTCGGCAGCTTCCTTGGCTATTTGCAATTCTATTTCCGTTTGTTTGCGATCGGTAAGATCGGTGTGAGAGCCGACTAAACGTAGGGGTTGGCCTTCCCCATCTCGCTCGACAACCCGACCTCGCGATAGTATCCACCTGTAGCTACCGTTTTTGTGCCGCATCCGAAATTCCCAACTATAAGGTTCGTTACTTCCTCTTTTTAAATACTGTCCTAAAGAGTCTAATATCGGGTGTAAATCATCGGAGTGAATCAGTTCTTCCCAAGAACTAAACTCGTTAGAAATTTCGCTGTCTTGATAGCCTAGCATGGCTTTCCATTGGGGTGAAAAATAGATGGTGTTTGTTTGGACTTGCCAGTCCCAGATGCCTTCATTAACGCTTTCTAGGGTTAATTGATACCTTTCTTCGCTTTGCCGGAGTGTCTCTTGTATCTGTTGGCGATCGCCCATTTCTTGCTCTAATGCTTGAGTTCTTTCTGCGACTTTTTTTTCTAAGGAGTACGAATAATCTTCTAATTGTGCGTAGGACTGCTTGAGTTGCTGGCTCATTAAATTGAAAGAAGTCGCTAAAGCGCTCATTTCTTTAACGGAGGAAGCCGTTACTTTTTGCTCGAAGTCGCCGTCAGCGATCGCGCTTGTGGCTTTACCCAAACGCCGAATTGGTCGGGCTATCCATTCAGAAGTCACAATTCCCAAAACAGTTGCCAAAAATAGTGCCAAAAGACATAATAAAATAGTCGTATGTCTACTCCTGTTAATTTGTTCCATAAAATCATTTTCTGGAACCGCAATTACAATTAACCAATCAATACCTTTACCATCTTGAAAAGGAACAAGTTGTACGAATTGTTTTTGTCCGTTTACTAAAAACTCTAACTGCTGAGAAGTTTTAATTTCATTGAGATTGTTAAATCGATCTGTTAAATATTTTGCAGTAGCTTTGGTTAAAATATCTTTGCTGTCAGTGGCTGGAAATCTTTGCCTATTTCGGTATGGTTTTTCTGATGTGGAAGTTGCCACTAGCATTCCGCTTCGCTCGATAATAAAAGTTTGTCCTGTTTTTCCAACTTTTAGAGTTTGCAAAAAATTCCCAATAAGGGATAAACGTAGAGTAGTTAACAAGACACCAGCAGCTTTTCCATTTTTATCAAAAAGTGGTTGCCCTGCTGTCATTATAGGGGTGATAATAAGTTCACCAAAATGTATTTTTGTCCAGGTAGGTTTGCCAGCTTTCATGCTTTCTTTGTAAGCTGTAATTCTTCGGGGATCGAAATTTTTAACCACTTTAATTAATTTTATTCTTTCTCCTTGACTACCAGCCAAATACATAAATACTTGGTTCGGCTTGGTTGGACTTGTTGCTTGAAGGACTCGCTTTCTTTCATCGTTACTAATAATAGATACACCTTGGCCTTTTTCATTGATAATTGTTAAGCCATCTACGCTATTAAAGCGATTTTTTTGTAGCCCAAAATGACGCTCCCATACTGTCAGGTTATCTAGGCTAAATTGACCCATACTAATAGCATCTGCATTAATTTGATTAACTAAATGGGGAACCGCTAGATAGGTATGCAAATTCTGCTCAATTCTCGTGGCAATTTCACGGCGCAACTGTGCCGCTACATCATTCACAGCTTTCTGTCCGTTTTGTAACGAAAAATATCCGGTCAACCCTACGGCTGTAAAGATTTGTAAAACAAAAGGAACAATTAAGACACGGCGTAGCGGCATTTTCTGGAACTTAGCAACATTTGTACACATAACTTTTTAGTAGGAATAATGTATTTGTCTATACTATAGAGCCATAGAATATTCACCAGACGTAGGACTCTTCTGTAGATAAAGGGATAGGAAAGCTATAAGGCTAGAGTGCGTTACAAAAACTTTACGTTAAAATAAAAAAGATTACATTGGTTAGCATCCTCGTTGAACTATAATATGATGATACACCAATGGGAGAAGGTTAATTTTTTCCCTACCCCTAGATAGTCAGAACGTCATGCAGCTTATAATTGAAAAATCCTGCTGCAGATTGGCTCTGCAAACTTGCAGATTAGATAGTCAGGACGCCACGCGGCTTATAATTAAAAATCAAGGAGAAGGCTAAACCTTTATGAATAATTTATCTTTCTCAAAAAATACCCTTTTAATTGTAGATGATAATCCTACAAACTTAGGTGTTATATTTAACGTTTTAGATGAGGCAGGACTAGAAGTTTTAGTAGCTCAAGATGGAGAAAGTGCGCTGCAAA
This sequence comes from Microcoleus sp. AT3-A2, assembly GCF_036705685.1. NCBI lineage: Bacteria > Bacillati > Cyanobacteriota > Cyanophyceae > Oscillatoriales > Microcoleaceae > Microcoleus > Microcoleus sp. AT3-A2. The sequence goes on along the minus strand of NZ_JAUBVF010000008.1, from coordinate 109,562 downwards.
AAATAGAATATGTCACTCCAGATTTAATCTTATTAGATATAATGATGCCGGGGATTGACGGATTTGAAACTTGTTCTCGGCTAAAAAGTAACCCATCAACTTCAGGAATCCCGATAATTTTTATGACGGCTCTTGGCAACACCGATCAAAAAGTCAAAGGTTTGAGCCTTGGGGCTGTAGATTATATCACTAAACCCTTTCAAAAAGAAGAAGTATTAGCTCGAATTCAAGTTCATTTAGAGTTGCGAAACTTGACCAAAGATCTGGCCAGCAAAAATCAATTGCTCCAAGAAAAAATTGAAGAAAAAACGACTTTAGAAAAAACTTTACAACAATTGAATCAAGAATTAGAAAAACGAGTTGAAGACCGAACCTCTGAACTAAAACAAGCTCTACAGACCATACAACAAGCTCAACTCCAATTAATCCAAAGCGAAAAAATGTCTACCCTCGGTCAATTAGTGGCTGGAGTGGCTCATGAAATTAATAATCCAGTAGGCTTTATCAAGGGAAACCTGACTCATGCTGAAACTTATATTCAAGATTTATTAGAAATTGTTCATCTTTATCAGCAACAGTTTCCCTCTCCAGGTGCAGCGATCGCAACTCGTGCCGAAGAAGTGGATTTAGAGTATCTCATACAAGACTTACCCGAGCTTATTTCATCCATGAAAGTAGGGGTAGAACGGATTCGTCAAATTAGTGTATCTTTAAGAACTTTTTCCCGCGCTGATAGTACATCAAAAGTAGAAGCTAACCTGCATGAAGGGATTGACAGTGCATTACTAATTCTACAACATCGATTAAAAGCAAATGATCTACGTCCGAAAATAGAAGTCGTTAAAGGATATGGAAATTTACCTCTAGTACCGTGCTACCCCGGACAGATAAATCAGGTATTTATTAACATTATTGCTAATGCCATTGATGCTTTAGAAGATTCTCTTCAGAAGCAAAACTTGGCAGAAATTAAAGCAAACCCTAGACAAATTACGATTTGCACTGAAGTTGACCCCCACCGAAATCTCGCCATTATTCACATTAAAGATAACGGTTTGGGAATGCCGGAAGAGGTATGCACTAAAATATTTGATTATCTATTTACAACCAAGCCAGCAGAAAAAGGTACGGGACTGGGTTTATCGATTAGCCATCAGATTGTTGTAGAAAAACATTGTGGTCAACTGAGTTGCTTTTCAGAACAAGGTGTTGGGACAGAGTTTATTATTGAAATTCCTTTAGCCTAAAGGGTGAGCGTAGGAATTAACGAATTTATGGGAGACTAAACCGACGTAGCAGGGAACGTCTCTACTCGGTCAATGAGACCCTTCATTTAGACCCGCTATATAGCGACGGTTCAAAGCAGGATTTATCAACGCCCTTGGAGAAATGATGATTTTCATCCCCGCAGTTCCCCCAGCCAATCAATAAAAATTAAGAGAAGCCGCTAGGACTTACGCATTAACAAAATGTTTATATTTTGTATAACGGCCCCTAGAGGCGATCGCTATTTCCAGAGCCGACAGAATTAAGTAAAATTACTCAAGTTGTCATTTGGAGCAGAAACATTAGACATCTCCCCAAAAGCTGAATCACCTACTGGGAGACAATTGTGCAGAATATGCACAGCCAGTTGACTTCACCTCGATTTTACAAATCCCGATGAGTAAACTCCTTCGCATCCTTGCCTACATAACTCGCGGCAATATGGCCATCTCCAACAACTCGATACTTATAGGTAATCAACCCCTCTAAACCAACAGGCCCGCGAGGTGGCATTTGCTGCGTGCTAATCCCCACTTCTGCACCGAAACCGTAGCGGAAACCGTCGGCAAATCGAGTCGAACAATTGTGATAAACTCCGGCCGCATCGACTCCATTTAAAAATGTTTCGGCGGCTTCGCTGTCTTCGGTAACAATGACATCTGTATGTCTGGAACCATATGTATTGATATGGTTGATTGCCTCTTCCACAGAATCTACTATTTTGATTGATAAAATTAAATCGCTGTATTCTGTAGACCAATCAGCTTCATTTGCTTCGGCAATATTTTCTAGGATGGCGCGAGTTTTTTCGTCTCCCCGCAATTCGACTTTTTTCTGCTGCAAAGCTGCGGCGACAGCGGGCAGGAATTTGGGGGCGATCGCACTGTGAACTAACAAAGTTTCAATGGCATTGCAGGCGGCTGGATACTGAGTTTTTGCATCGACAGAAATGTCTACTGCTTTCTGAATATCCGCCGCTGTGTCTGCGTACAAATGACAAATTCCGTCGGCGTGTCCTAACACGGGAATCCGCGTGTTTTCCTGCACGAACCGCACGAAGGAATTAGAACCTCTGGGAATAATTAAATCTACATATTCATCCATTTTCAGCAGTTCGATAGTTTCTTCCCGCGTAGTGAGCAACTGCACGACTTCGGGATTTACTGCGGTTTCAGCTAATGCTTGATGTATCACTTTTGTCAAGATTTCGCAGGAACGGACTGCCTCTTTGCCTCCTTTGAGAATGACGCCATTTCCTGATTTGATTGCCAAGGATACTATCTGAATTAAAGCTTCGGGGCGCGCTTCAAAAATAATGCCTAAAACGCCCAAAGGACAGGTGATGCGCTTCAGAATTAATCCTGTATCCAATTCACGGTGAATTTGCACGACACCGATCGGCTCAGGGAGTTTCGCAACGTCGCGCACGCCTGCGATCGCACTTTTCAACTTGCTCTCATCCAACTTGAGGCGATCGTACAGCGGTTTCGCAATTCCATCCGCCTGGGCAGCCTTGCAGTCAGCCGCATTCGCTGCCACAATATCCGGCGCAGCAGTTTCTAAAGCTTTCGCAATAGCCTCAATAGCGTGATTTTTGGCATCAGCGGACAAAACTGCCAATTTTCTAGCAGATACGCGCGTTTTTTGGGCAATTTCAATAATAGACATGGCAGTAACTTTTAAATAGTTTTGATTGTTGGGTTTTGAATTTTGAGTTGTGAATTGAATCCGCACAAATAAATTTCGCGCCGGTTTTCAGTCTTAACAATTCTAGAGGAAATTCTATATTTTTGTTGAGACCCCTTACAGCAATCCGCATTAACAGGTTAAAACAGTGAAGTATAGATAAAATCCCACGGTCATTTCCATTTGTCAATAACCTTTGGAGATTATTATGTCATCTCATGCCCCTTTACGCAAGGCAGGGCGAGCCGCCAAAGCCGGCGTTAAACTGATACAGAAAACTGGCGGAAATCTCGTTTTAGCTTCCGGCGTCACCATCAGCCTGCTGTTTGGTATGGTGCTAGCGCTATCTTTAGCATCAGTTTTAATTCTCAACAGTCCCGATCCAGTTGCCGGATTGGCGATCGCACTTCCCATAACTCTGATTTTTAACATCGCTGCTTTTTTCCTATCGCCTTACTTGATGGACTTAAGCCAAAATTGGCTCTACAATACTCGCTGGGTTTCTCTAGCAGAAATTGAAAGCCTAAGTCCCGAAACAGCTAAAGTTATTCAGAAGGTTTGCAAGCAGAAAAAACTCTCTTCTCCGCGTTTAGGAATTATCGACGACCAAAACCCTACTGCTTTTACTTACGGTTCATTTCCAAACAGCGCTCGCTTAGTGGTCAGTCAAGGTCTTTTTACCTATTTAGACGACGAGGAAATTGCCACTGTTTACGCCCACGAACTCGGTCACATCGTCCACTGGGACTTTGCAGTAATGACTTTAGCTTCGACTTTGGTGCAGATTACTTATTTAATTTACACTACAACTCAAAGAATGGGTCGAAGTGGTGGCGACAAAGCTAAAGATGCGGCGGGTACGGTAGCTGCTGTTGCTTATTTGTTTTACATCGCTGGCACTTATTTATTGCTGTATTTGTCGCGGACACGAGAATATTTTGCCGACCATTTTGCCGCCGAAACGACTGGCAACCCCAATGCTTTGTCTCGCGCTTTGGTAAAAATTGCTTACGGTATTTTAGAAGAAGGACAAAGGGCAAAAGAACCCAGCATTTTGTTAGAAGGAACTCGCGCTTTAGGCATTTACGATGCCAAAGCTGCCACATCTACTGGGACTGCTTACAGGATTTCTTCGCAACCAGAAAAGATTGGGCGAGTGTTTTTGTGGGATATGTTTAATCCGTGGGGTTGGTGGATGGAGTTGAACTCGACTCACCCGCTGACTGGTAAACGAGTTCGCGCTTTGAGCACTTATGCCGAACAATTAGGCTTGGATATTGAGTTTGACATGGGTCGGATTGTCGGCGAAGGCAACGATTTGAGCAAGCGGAAATTGTACGGAAACTTTGTGTTCGATTTGCTGCTGTACAGTGCAGAAACTCTGGGCTTAGCGGTGGGTTTTGCGATCGGCATTTCCCTGTATGCTGTAAACCCGATGATGATGGTTGCTTGTCCTTTCATCGGTTTGGGTGTGGGAATTTTGCTCAAGACTTTGGTAATGTTCCCGAATTACCAACAAGCAGAACATTTGGATGTTTTAACCTTAATGTCTGACCCTTATGCAAGTCCTTTGCGGGGTCAACCGGCGCAACTGCATGGCGAATTAATTGGTCGCGGCGATGCGGGTTATGCGTTTGGTTCTGATTTGAAATTGCAAGACAGAACGGGAATGATTTATCTGCGCTATGCTTCTCGTTTTGGGCCAATTGGTAATTTTCTGTTTGGCATGAAACGGGTTGAAAGTTTGATTGGGATGGATGTTAGGACTTTAGGTTGGTTCCGGCGGGGCGTTGCACCTTGGATGGATTTGATTCAGCTTGAAAGCGATAGCGGTACGGTGGTTAGTAGCTATCACCGCTTCTGGTCTTTTGTAATGAGTATAGGGGCGATCGCGATCGGTATTGCACTTCTATTCGTGTCATTTCCTGCTTAACAGTTGACCAGGTGAAACCTTTTAAGTTAAATATAATTAAGCTCGCATTTTCGAGCTTATTTTTTTGGTTACATACGGTACTATATAATTTAATACCGCTCTCAATTATATTTTTCTTATCAAAATAGTGAGGGAACTAACTGCTTTCAATGTGTTAGTGAAGCGGGGCGATAGCGCTCTTGTCGCACAGAAAAAACCAGGAAGAAGTAAAGAAAGAGATAGGTAATCTTATGGTGGAAAGGAAGTAATTCAGTTACGAGCAAACATGACATTCAAAATTGCTACAATTAGTTTGTTGTTGATAGTATTAAGTTTAGCAGTCAGCAACCCCAGCAAAAAACTCAGGGGTAACTTAACAAATTTGACCGCCCAAACGGAAAACCGGTACAAAAATACCATGCAAAGTATTCTTGATGACAGCGCAAAATTAGAAAAACTAGCTGGCGACTTCCAATTTATAGAAGGCCCGATTTGGCATCCAGACGGCTTTTTGCTGTTCAGCGACATTCCCGCCAATATTATCTATAAATTCGCCTCAAATCAGCAAGTTGAGGTATTTCGCCGCCCTTCGGGAAAAGCCAACGGGAATACTTTAGACAAAGAAAACCGCTTACTTACTGCCGAACACGAAAATCGCCGCGTATCCCGCACAGAAAAGGACGGCAAAGTTATCACATTGGCGGATAGATACGAGGGCAAGCGGCTCAACAGCCCGAACGATTTGGTGGTTAAATCCGACGGTAGTATTTATTTTACCGATCCGTCCTATGGTGTTAGTAAAGATCAGGAAGAATTGGGTTTTTACGGTGTTTACAGGCTGGCACTCGACGGAAAATTAACTCTGCTGGTTAAGGATTTGGTGCTGCCCAATGGCATCGCTTTTTCACCAGACGAGCAAAAACTTTATGTCAATAATTCGGAAGCGGGATACATTGCCGTTTTCGATGTAAAACCAGACGGAACTTTTACCAACCAGCGGCTTTTTGCGGAGTTAAAAGATGCCAGTCAAAGCGGAGTACCCGACGGTTTAAAAGTTGATGTAGAGGGGAATGTTTACAGCACCGGGCCGGGGGGAGTGTGGATTTTCTCGCCGGATGGTAAGCTTTTGGGGAAGATTTCTGTACCTGAGACGGCGACTAATTTGGCTTGGGGAGAAAGCGATCGCAAAACGCTTTATATTACGGGAAGTACAAGTCTTTATCGAATTCGGCTTAAAATTGCGGGTGTGCGTCCTGGAAAATAATCTAAAATAGGGCGCTGTTAAAAATAAAGCGGTTTGTCGTGAGCACTAAATTCTTCACGACAAACACTTTTTATTTGGGGTAATTTACCGGGCATGATATAATCCTAGTTTTGAGAATCAGTCCTTCCCAATTCTTTAATCTAAAATCTAAAATCTCCAATGGTATTAATAGCTCCGTTGCACAAATTTCTGACTGCTACAGTCGATCGCAAATCCCGATCGCACACAATATTTTGGTTGACTCTGAGCCTGACATTTGCCGCCCTCTATGCTATTTTAGGGTTGAAGCAAGCCTTTAGCGGTGAGTATATCGTGCAAGACGATGCGAGGCAGCACGTTTTCTGGATGATGCGATTTGTCGATCCTGAATTATTCCCCAACGATTTCATTGCTAATTACTTTCAATCTGTCGCCCCCGCAGGATACAGCACCCTCTACAAATTAGCCGCAACAGTTGGTATTCGCCCGCTATTTCTTCACAAAATATTGCCGCTATTTCTCGGCTTAATCTCGACTTATTACTGTTTTGGCCTTTGCCTAGAAATGCTGCCAGTGCCGATGACTGGATTTATTGCATCTTTGCTGCTAAATCAGCATATGTGGATGACCGATGATTTGGCTTCCACAACGCCAAGAGCTTTTATCTATCCGATATTTCTTGCTTTTTTATATTATTTATCGCGCCGTTCCTTGCTGCCTTGTTTGGGAGCGATCGCCCTAATCGGACTATTCTATCCTCCTTACGCCTTGGTGGCTGCGGGAATTTTAGTTTTGCGGCTGCTATGCTGGAAAAACGGCGGTTTGCGCTTGTCGGGCGATCGAACTAATTACCTATTTTGCACTACAGGTTTGGGAGTAATCTTTTTAGTAATGCTGCCCTATGCCTTAGATAACTCTGAATTTGGCCCAACTTATACCGCAGCAGAAGCGAAGCAAATGGCCGAATTTCTCCCCAGCGGCAGAAATGCTTTTTTTCGTCCAAATCCTAAAGATTATTGGTTGACAGGGCGGGGCAGCGGGATGTTTCCCAAGTCGCTGTTTACGCCTGTAACTCACTGTGTCGGATTGTTATTTCCGCTACTGCTGTTTTTGCGATCGGCTTTTCCCTTAGCAAATCAGATTCAACGCCAAATCTGGCTTTTGCTTCAGCTATTTTTAGCATCCTCGGCGATGTTTTTTGCTGCTCACGCTACCATTTTTAAGCTGTATCAACCAGGTCGCTATACGGCATACAGCTTGCGATTTATTGTGGTTATAATAACTGCGATCGCCCTCACTTTAATTATCGATGGAGTCGGTCATTGGGCATCAAAAACCGCAAGAACATTTGATGTAAAAAATCTACTAGCACTAATTACGACAGCGACAATCGCTATCGCCGTTGTCCTTTATCCCTGCTTGGTAGAAAAATTTCCCACAGTTGGGTATGTAGAGGGTAAAATGCCGGGTTTGTACAAGTTTTTTGAGCAACAACCTAAAGATATCTTGATTGCTTCGATCGCCACCAATACGGATTATTTGCCAACATTTAGCCAGCGTTCTGTTTTGGTCGCAAAGGAATATGCCGTGCCTTATCAGAAAGGTTACTACAGCAGATATCGGCAGCGACTTAACGATTTAATTCGCGCTCAATACACTCCAGATCGAGCTGTATTGCAAAGTTTCATTAATAGCTATGGAGTTGATTTTTGGATGCTCGATCGCAATGCTTTGACTCTTCAGTATATCAAGGATGATGGCTGGCTAAATCAATTTGATTCTACACCGGAGGCGAGGCTTTCTCTCGAACAAGAGAAAATTCCCGCCTTAGCTTCAGCAATCACAAGTTGTGCTGTTTTTCAGAATGAAATTGTAGTGGTGTTGGATGCGTCTTGTATTGTGAAATAGGCTGGGAATTAAGGCGAGGCGGAGCCAAAGCATCTGCGTTACCAGGAAGAGTATGGGAACTCAAAAAAAGTCAATTAGGGGATGGGGAAGATATCAAACATGAATTAGAACGGTTAGAAAATCCTAATTATTCTGTTAGTGCAAATGTTACCGCCTGCTGGGGGGGATGAAACAGGAAGCGATTCGGTTGTGTGGGGCTTGTTATTCTGAGTCGCCTTGTCATAAGATTGAGTGGCAGTTTAAGACGGTGCAGGGTAAACGCATCTTAATTTCAACCTAAAACATGATAAGATGAAGTAATTAGCTAAATCAAGTGCGTAAGTCATAAGGGCGATCGATGGCGAAATGGTTTACTTCGACTTTAACTTCCCAACAAAAAACAATAGGTGTATCGAATCCGACAGACTTATTGAACGTTAGTTTTTTAAACCATTTTGAGACATTGACAATCCAAGCATAGAAAGAAGTAAAGAGCATTTAGTAATAGATATTATAGCCATTGCGCTTCTAGCTGTCATCAGCGGTGCGGATGGGTGGGGAGCAATAGAACTCTATGGAAAAGCTAAATATGAATGGCTAAAAGGTTTTCTGGAACTGCCGAATGGAATTCCTTCTCCTGATACATTTAGTCGAGTATTTGCTCGACTTGAACCGAAGCAGTTTCAAGAGTGTTTTTTGAGTTGGGTAAATTCAATTACCAAAAAAATAGAGCTAGAAGTCATAGCCATTGATGGCAAAACAATGAAACAATCTTATGACCGGAATCAAAGCCGAAAACCGTTACATATAGTCAGTGCATGGTCGGCGTCCCATCAATTAGTTTTAAGGCAAAAAAAGTCAATAATAAATCTAACGAAGTGACCGCAATGCCTGCTTTGTTAGAGCTGCTAAAAATTGAAAAAAGCATAATCTCGATGCTCGATTGATGTCAAAAAGAAATAGCAGCGCTCATAATTAAGAAGAAAGGAGATTACCTTTTAGCGCTAAAGGGAAATCAAAAACTTTTTCATAAAGACGTAAAAAACTGGTTTGAATTAGCTAGAAAAGAAGAGTTTGCTGGCAGAGAGCATAGCTATTATCAACAAATAGAAGCAGGGCATCATCGAGTTGAAAAAAGACAAATTTGGACTGTGGCAGTCTCGGAGTTGCTACCTCTTCATAATCAATCATTATGGACTGGATTAAAAACGGTTGTAATGCTCGTAAGTGAAAGACGTTTGTGGAATAAAACTACCACAGAAGTTCGGTTTTATTTAAGTAATTTAGCGAGTAATGCCGAGAAGATTTCTCAAGCAATTCGCAGTCATTGGGGCATTAAAAATAGCTTACATTGGACATTAGATGTTACTTTTTCGCTCAGACAAGAGTCGCATTCGTAAAGATCATTCTCCTAAAAATTTTGCTCTTCTACGTCGCGAGTGCTGTCAATTTACTGAAACAAAAAAAAGGATTTAAAGGAAGTTTAACAATGAAGCGGTATCTAGCGGGAATGGATAATAATTATTTAGTTCAAATTTTAGACTCTGCCAGCTAACGCTCGAAAACTCAAACGGATTACCGAGCTAAATTGATTCAGCTTTGAGAATTTAGAAATTCTTAAAGCTCGATTTTAACTGGGTTAATTGCATCAAATTTAAGAGTTTTAAGAAGGGTTTTCTCCGAGAATAGCTCATGCACAAATATGATTTTATGTCAACTTAATTTAGATGCGTTTACCCTGTCTTAATCGAAATAGAGCATTTAGTTTGGCAACGGTTAGATGAATTAGGTATAGTACCAGGAACCTCTTTATATGTTCAAGGTAAAAGAGTCAGAAAAAGTCAGCCTGCCACTGGATTTGATGTTGCTTGTAAGTGGAAAAGAAACTAGGGGGCAAGGAAAGTTGATGAAGCGTGGTTCATTCTTACAGATTTAGGTTCATTGCCGTCTGCTATCGATGCTTATAAGCAACAGATGGGCATTGAAGAAATGTTTATAAATTGTAAAACAGGAGGCTAGGATCTGGAAGGAACTAGCTTAAACGGAAACCGACTGATTAACATGATTCTGCTCATGACACTCGCCTACAGTTCGGGAATATTTGAAAGCACCGCTCTTCGGAAAAAGCAAGTAGAAAAATATGTATGTCGGCGTCAAGAACCTAAAACAAGATATCGAAGATGGAGTACATTTGGCGTTGGCGCAAGATGGAGAAAAGTGGGTTAATTATCTCGAACAATATTCTTTGGATGTGGAACAGTTAACTTCATTAACTCGAAATAAACGCCGCTTTTGTCAACAAGGTATGCGGGCTGTAACCCTTATTCTGTCTATCTCCTAGACTTCTTTGTCACCCCCCAGAAAGAAATCAGAATGCTTAAGAATTGCCTACGAGATGAAAGAAGAGTTTCGAGAAAATCTGAAACCAATATGACCTTCACAGTAGCTCAGACAGAGTTCAAGGATTGGCTGAATTATGCGGAAATATTTTTCCAAGAATCAGCTTCGACAATTGTTAATCGCTTTGAAGGAATTTGTAATTACTTTATTAATCGCACAACAAGTGGAGTAATGTCAGGGATAAATAATCAAATTAAATTAATGATGCGACAAGGATATGGCTTCTCAAACTTTGATAATTTTCGAGAACGCGTATTAGCTTGCTTTTCTAATTATATAAAAATATCACTGCAAGTTCAGGAGAGCCGAATTAATGAGTAAAACTCAAACTTTTAGTTAACTCGTTGGTAATCCGAAGACTTCAGAGCATGAGCCAAAAAGCGTTCTGTGTAGTACAAAGCTAATTGATTGCTCGGGCCATTAAAAACTGCATCAAAGGCGTGTTCAGCCCAAGGAATTTCGAGCAAAATAGCCCGTGAAGCGAAGCTATCCCGTAGGGAATCGCCCGTGGCTCGCAATCGTTGGTAGAGCGATCGACCAAACTTAACCTGAACGATATGGTCGCGACCTGCATAAACCAGTAGAGAAGGGGGAAGATTCGGTTTAATATAATTTATGGGAGAAGCCCGACGGTAAAGCTCGTTGAGTTCGTCTGGCGTTCCTCCCAGAAAGGCACGCAAGACGGCTCGAACATTTATAGCATCAGGAAAAGGTGGGTCATTATATCCCCGAATCAGGTCATTTGGCCCGTAATAGTTCACCACTGCTCGAACTGGAAGCACACTAGAATCATAAGCAGTTAGCATTGCTAAATGGGCACCTGCTGATCTTCCCATGAGAGCAATTCGATCGAGATCGATTTCCCAATCACCAGCATGAGTTTTGATATAGGAAAGAGCGGCTTGTACGTCCTCAAGCTGAGCAGGAAATCGATACTTGGGAGCGTGGCGGTAATCAACTGCAACCACACAATAGCCTTGGGCGGCCATGTAGCGGCTGAATTCTTCATTGGCATCGGCATTGCCTCTCTGCCAAGCTCCCCCGTAGAGTGTGATAATCGCGGGATATTTGCCAATTTGCATCGGCCGATAAACGTTTAGTTGCAGTGAAACTCCGTCAGGGTTGGCAAATCCAATAGCCCGATCGATCCTAACCTCTCTGAGGGGAATTCCTCGGAACGCATCTGCGAGGATAAACGGTTGAGGGCGTAGCTGCGCGCGATCAGCTTGAGGAACGGCTGCTAAATAGTTTTCCCCTAGTACAGCTTGCACTTGGGTAGCTATGGCTGCATTGGCTGCGGGGAACTGAATCAGGGGTAGCAGGCCCAGGATTAGGGCGAACAGGTTACAAATGAGTAAAATAATGTAGACTTTGCCTTGATGCCGTCTGAGCAGGTTCAACAGAAGGGCGATCGTATTGATACCGACCAACCAAGGACTGATTTCTGGTGCTCCCACCGCCAAAGGGTACAGGAACATCGTGGGTGCTGGTATGATGACCCAGAGACTGAGAAATAGTGCGATCGCACTCAGGAACCAAGAAATAAATGGCGAGACTAAGAATGCTGCCAATAAGGGTAACTTTTTGCGGTTCTTCTTGTGGATCATCGGATTTTTGCAGCCTAGTTTTTAATCAGTTTAAATTAATCTGGCGGTTTTTATTGGTAACTCGATCGCCTCTGGCATTTTACCAAACCAGCAACTTCATTGACACCGACATCCTACGTCGATCGAAAATGCTTTAATGTATCGTTGTATTTTCATCTTTGGGGTTATTCGCTGTTTCTGGGAATCTTAAGCTGAGGTTCTCTGGCTCAACTAGCTCTATGGGATCTTACTCATCAAAAGTTTGGCTATTATTCCGATTTTGGTAGTTAGACAGGAATTAGGCACGGGTGTGGATAAACCAGGTTTTTTTACATATTATTAAAATTTATGGAAACCTCAAATCGGGACGCAATTAAATTGTAGACTAAGTGTATTTCTCAGGTAAAATCGAGTCTAATCCTTTAATTGCTGAGGCATAATCTCATGCCCATTCCCAAACTCACTGAAACAACGATCGAGCTTCACACCTCTGCCCAATCTCTCAAACGGGGTGAAGCTTACTATTTAGCTGGCAATGTTACTAGGGCAGTCCGGCGTGCCAATATGGTGCAAGCAGTAGTGGAGGGTTCCGAAGTAGAACCCTACCGTGTTACCCTGCCCTTTGATGATGCCGGATTAGCATCTACATTATTTTGCACTTGTCCTTACGAGAACGGTGGGTGGTGTAAACACATTGTGGCGACGTTGTTATTGTGTCTGCGGCAACCAGAAATAATTGAGCAGGGCCCGACATTGGAACAATTGCTCGATCGCCTCAACGATGTACAAACCCAGCAATTAATACAGCATTTAGTAAAAAAAGAACCATCACTCATTGATGCGATCGAACAATACATTAACTTAAGTGCTATTCCTGCACCTTCAAACCAACCAACTAAAGCACCCCGCCACACCTCCATCGATCCTGCTCCCTTTCGGCACCAAGTACGACGAATTTTGCGAGAGGCTATGAGGTATTTGGAGGATGGATGGGAAGAAGACCCGATTACAGAAGAACTTTTAGATGTAATTCAGCGAGCCCAGGAATTCAGCGCACAGGGGGATGGCAACAACGCTTTAGTAATTTTAGAAGCCATCACCACAGCCTGCGTTGAAGATTGGAATGATGTAGAAGAGTTTGGCGCTGAAAATTCAGAGATAGCTAACGCTTTGGATGAAGCTTGGACAGAAGCCATTTTGACGGCTCAACTAACTGCTGAAGAAGAGATCGATCTCCAGGTGATGTTAGAAGCTTGGCAAGATGAATGGGATTGTGATTTCAGTATGAGCTTGGAAGCTTTACGCCAAGGTTGGGATGACCCCCTACTCCAACAGGTACTTGAAGGAAACATTACTGGGCAAGGAGTTTGGGCTGGTGACGCACCAGACTGTGCTCATGACTTAACTTTGATTCGCTTGCAAATCCTCGATCGCCAGGAACGCGATCGAGAATACTTATACTTAGCCCAAGCAGAAGGTTGTACTCAACAATACTTGACGATGTTAACTCGTTTGGGGAGAGTAGAAGAAGCAGTGGAAGCTGCTGCTACCCAGATGCAATCAGCGGAAGAGGCTTTTGCTCTCGTTCAAACTTTAAAACAACAGGGAGCCTTAGAACAAGCTCTGAAAATTTGTCAATCTGGGTTAAATTTGTCAGGTCATTGCCATTACCAACTGGCCACATCGATGAGTGAGTTGGCTGTTGAGTTGGGCGAAGACGAAGTTGCGTTAAATGCTAGAATCCAGATATTTAAAATCCAACCGTCTTTTAGGGATTATAGTTTAGTGAAGGAGTTAGCAAGAGATAGTTGGTCAACTTTGAAAGCAGATTTGTTAGCCACTCTGAAAACTAATGAAAGTTGGAAGTTTACTGACGCGAAGGTTTATATTTTTCTGCATGAAGGAATGATTGAAGATGCGATCGCCCTTGTTGATGGCTTGGGTTATTACCAATCAGCACTGATTCACCGAGTAATGGGGGCTGCTATCAGCCACAGCCCCGATTGGGTAATCGCCAATGCTTGTCGGCGTGCTGCATCGATTATGGATCAGGGGAAATCAAACGAGTACAATCTTGCGATTAAGTGGTTGGAAAAAGCCCGCGCTGCCTATTTACACACTGGGCAAAATCTTCAGTGGTCTGCTTATCGTTCTCAACTGATGCAAGTACACAGTCGGAAGCGGAAGTTGATGGAAATGCTCAAAAGTCCCGATTTAGATTGAGCCTTAAGTTTACGGTAAACCCAAGTGAAAGCGACCCAACCCAGGATCAAATAAACCTTACTTAATTTTTGCTTTCACAGCCCTAGATTCCACTGTGAATCCTGGAATATCTTGCAGTTCTGTTTCGCTCAAACTGTACTGTTCGCAAACCAAACTCAAACGAGTTCCGGTACTTTTAACAGCGTTGACAGAGTGAGTCAAATCTCCTTGAAAATAGATCAGCGAGTTGGCTTGCGGCTTAATCTGCCCGACTTGCTGTTTGTTGCGCCGCAGTATCAATTCTCCCCCTTGCAAGTTCGGCGGTACTTGTACGTACAAAACGCTGACGGCTGCGGGAGGTTCAACTGTTTTGCAGTACGATCGCAAAGATCGATCGATATGCGGATCGACGCGGGAACCTTCACCCAGCAACAAAGGGTTGAGGTAAAAAGCGTTGCATTCAGGCTGTAATGCTTGGTCTAGATAGGGTTTGAACAAGGGAAACCGCCGTTCTACTTCGGCGATTTCCGAACGTTGAAACACTACGGAAAACCCTTTTGTGCCAATGAAATCGCGGTTGAGGTTGTTGATTGCTAGATAAGGGGAAGCTAGAATTGCTCCTCGCAAGTCGTTGAGGTAGTCGATCGAGAAAGCGTTAGGATGTTGGCTATAGTATTTCAAGGCACTCAAAAATCATCAAAGTTTAAGGAAACAGCAGATAGAAATGCAGCAATCACTCAGACTTGGGATTGCTTCGTTTCTCGCGGAGGACATAATAATCTTGATTTCAGTCCGCGTACTTAAGTCAAAGGTTTTTCTTAACTGCGGGCGATCGCCCGGAAGTGTCGCAACCAATTAGCAACTGCCAAATATTACTATACAGGCGATCGTTGTGGTGATTCGATTATATTTGCTATTCGATTATACCTGATGCCGCTGGGCAGTCGATCGCCCATTTATTTTAACTTGTGCAATTGCAGGGACGATCGCGGAAATTGCGATCGCATCCAGCCTCTGTTTTATCACCGATTTCTTGAGCTTGCTAGCTGGAAAACTGATGGGTGTGCTGTATAGGAAGCATCTTGCTAAAACAAGCAATCCGTGCATTAGGTCAAAATGCTGGGAGAGCGATCGACAAAATCTAAGTGGCGATAGAACGTTAATAAAGTTTACAAATAGAGGGTGGTCTACAAAATACCAGCAGTCCCAATAGTTACTAAATAATTATTTCAGATTAAATTAATATTTCACAGAGCGGAAAAAAGCAAAGCTGCCAGCTATAATTAAAGAGTGAGTGAAAAAAATAACTTTCTGAAACGATATGCCAACAACATTGTACGAAAAAATGGGTGGAGAACCAGCCATTAAAGAGATGGTGGATGATTTTTACCGCGATGTTTTGGCGGACGAGATAGTGAGCCACTTTTTCGATCATACAGACATGGAAAAGCAGCGCCGGCATCAAACTGCTTTTATCTCTTATGCCCTTGGCGGCACCAAGCAATACTCAGGCCGTTCAATGGAAAAAGCACACGCAGGTTTGAATTTACAGCCTGAACACTTTGATGCAATTGTGAAGCATTTGACAGATGCAATAGTTGCCCACGGCGCCTCCCAAGAGGATCTCGATGAAGCGCTAGGTAAGATCGCGACTTTGAAAGAGGCTGTTTTGTACAAGTAATATCTAGTGAATGCAACAGGGTTTGTACAGGCACTAGAATAGTGATAAAAGTGGAGATTTCGTAATTAGGAAGCGAAAGCTCCACTTCGTTTTGTGTCGGAGATAATGAACCGCTTTCGAGGCGAAGGAAGAGAAAAGTTCACAATTGAGGCGAAGATGGCTAGAGTTATTTAACTGATATCCCGCATGAGTTGTGGGAATCAATCGCGAGCGATATTATAGCGTGTTTAAATTATTTTCCACTTAATTTATCAATACGTGTTTCATTTTTTATAGTAGCTTATTCGGCGAGCCACGGTATTGCTGAATTATATTTCACTCTATTTGTTCATTTACTTGAAATGCTGACAAGTTATATTCCTCCTTTAGCTAGATGACGGTAGTCAAGTGCGGCTTGCACGATCGGTTTACTAATTGCCAATTACCAATTACCAAATCGTATATGCCGCAATACTTCGGAAAACTGCAAAAAACGGAACAGCCTTGGTCAACAATCGGTTCGGTAGAATCCATAAATAAAACCGATCGCAACCTTCACTTTAATTGCGGCGAAACTTCCCTAAACATCAGCATCCTCGCGCCCAATTTAATCCGAGTGCGAATGTCCCCGACAGGTGAATTCAAAAGCCGATCGCACTCAATAACCCTCGCTGACGAAGAGTGGGAAATTCTACCATTTGAAGTGCGAGAAACCGACGAAAAGATAGGAACTGAAACAGCAGAAATATTAATTTCCGTAAAGCGATCTCCCCAGTGAATTGTCGGACACAATTCCACGCTTCAAAGATTGGCAAAAGCGTTTAATCAGTGAGTCAAATATCATGGGAGGACAAACCGTTTTCCCAAATACTCGCCTCACTGTTCGCCGGGTAGGATCGATGCTCGAACGCGGTTCGCTGCAACGTAGTTGTTAGATTCACATTTCATGGATTTGTATTTACACCCTCGATTAAGACAACAGGATGAGCACGTGGATGTGGTGAACCTGGAAATGCAGAAAAACAGACACGACTCCCGACACTTGGTTTCTTGCCATACACACTATCAAAATGGAAGAAGATAGTCTCTCCATCATCACTTTGAATATTTCCCCAATCATAATTTGGATGTAAATTTTTACATATGCCAATTTGACGATCAACAACTGGATAGCAAAGTTTTTCACACCGTTGTACTAGCTCATCGGCAGTAGGGCGATCGTCTGGATTCTTATTCAAACATTCAAGGATTAGTGTATACAACTCATTGCCCAGGGACTGAAACTGTAGATTTTTATCAATATAAGCGGGTTTTTGGGGTGGAATAGCTGCAAGGATAGTGCGAACCGCAGCTAATCCAAAACCAAAGGGTTTTTGACCGCTCATTAATTCATAAATCATGGCTCCAACCGCCCATATATCTGATGGCTTACCTGCCTTGCTAGCTTCTTCAATCATCTCAGGTGCCATGTATGGCAAGGCTCCCATGACTGTAGCGGAAGCACTTATTGAAGATTCGTCCTTAACACCATTTACAATCTCTTCCTCAGCCATCTTAGCTATACCGAAGTCTGTGATTTTAATCTCTGATAGATTGAAATCGCCTGAAAACATCACATTACTTGGCTTCAGATCTCGATGAATAACACCTGCATTATGCGAAGCTGCAACACCCTTAGCTAAGTAATGAAGAATCTTAGCAGTGAGATATGGATCGACGATACCTAATTGCTGTAATAACCCTTCTTTAAGATCTTTTCCTGCAATAAACTCTTCTACTAAATAAGGCGATGAGTCAGTTTCAAGATAGTCTAATGTTTTTGCTACATTTGGATGATTCACTTTTGCACTGACCACAGCACTTCGCTGAAACCTCTTTTTTGCTGAGAAATTCTTAGGCAATTTAAGAGCAATTTCTCTGCCAAGCACTAAATCTCTTGCACAATAGACTTCCTGCATCCCGCCTTCACCGACAAAGCGAAGGATCTCATAACGCTTATCTACTAGATCGCCGATATTATGAATTTGATTTCCTGTCATAAAACCACCTCTGGGTTAGATATGTCAAAAGTCATAAATAATCTCTTCCCTCCACCCGAGTTATCTTCTAGTGTGATGACGCAACTTTTAGGAAGAGCTTGACCTTTTTCTACTAGCTGATTATTGACAAAAACTGAGCCATTCACTGCATCAACTAAGAAGTTAAAGCCCTCATACTTAATGTGGATAGAACCATAATTGGTAACATCCAGTTTTACGCGCTGATTGATTGTTTCCAGTGTATATGTCTTGTCTCTGTATACAAGTAGTCCACGATGTTTGCCATGCAGAAGATAATTACCAAGAATATCCTTAATTTCTGACATTGCAGGTCTCTCAGTTGCATCTTCAGTTAGGGTGCGATCGAGTAATTTGACAATAGCATCAGGAATACCCAAAGGAATAGAAGAAAAACTTGGAATAGTTGCAAGATGAGGTGGCTTTTTTAACAGAGCTTTTGGGATTTCCTCCCCAGAGAGATACCAGGCAGTAATACCAAAAGCATAGGTATCAACAGCATTTGTAAACGAAACCAATCCCGCTCTATATAATTCAGGAGCTGCAAAACCCTCAGTTCCAACGAATCCCAAAGTTGAGTCGTCTTTACCTAAAAACCTAGCTAAACCGAAATCAAATATCTTAATAATATTTGCCTGGTCAAACTTCATATTGTTAGGCTTAATATCTCTATGAATTAAGCCTTGGGCATGAATATCACTGATTCCCGAGGCTATCTGATAGAGAACCTTCAGATATTCATCTATCGAGAAGGAACTCCGAGCGGCAAAAGATTGTAAGTCATCACCAGAAACATATTCCTGGACGATCCCAACTCGTCTATCAGCTTCATTTAGGAAAACATCAAAGATTTGAACGACATGCTTTGAGCGAATTTTTTGTAATGCAGTTAGCTCATCAAAGAGTCGGCGCTGATGTCTAACATCTTGAATGAACTTAATGGCAACTTTCCTGTCAAGATTCCTATCTTGACAGACCAAAACTTCTCCCATTCCACCGATAAGCACTTTTTCTGTCGGAACATAACGAGACGGGATGCCACTTGACATAACAACTAATTCTCCTCAGAAAACTCAATATTTAGTTGGGGTACTGGCTTGTCAACTTCACGTTTATCGCCATTAGTTTTGTTACTGTTTACACCCGTGAACTCTATCTTTTGAGCATTGTCTTGATTTTTTTTCTTTGGTTGCTTTTTCGGCTGTGGGATTTTTTCTTGTTTAAGAGGTTCCTCAACTCCCGAGGCGCTGGCATCTGGAGTATTTAAGGATTTATCTGGAAGAGCATCAGTTTGTGGAGCTTTAATACTAAAAAATTCTACTTTTCCGGGGATACTCCAAATTTCAAGATAACTTAAATCCGATTCTTCATTTATTGAAAATAAATCTTTTCCAATAGTTAAAGCCGCTACTGTAGAATTATCCTTGCCACCCAACCATTCTGAAAGAGCGGTCAGTCTAGAAACAACTTCTCTGGGACTTTCTGCGTAGCTTACTAATGAATGAAATATGTTCTCAGGAATGCCGTGAGCACCATCCGACGTAATAAGCAACCATTTCATATCAGAAGAGGGTTTTAATTCAACACGTCGCGGCTCAATGCCTTCTCCCATGCCAACGTACTGCAATAATTGCCTAAATTCAGGCGGGGGAGAAGGAAGATTTAAACTTGCAAGATGTTTTTCCAATGTATCGTCAATCGTAAGTTGCTCTACTACACCGCTATTGAGTAGGCAATAAATTCGACTATCTCCTACGTTTACTGCGGCCCAATCTTTCGTTTCATTACAGATTACTGCTGACAAAGTTGCTCCCCCTTTTCCTTGGAAAGCGTTATAAACAGCCTCGTTAGCGTCCTGTATACCAACTTCGAGTTTCTTGATCAAGGTAGAGGCATTGCTATGTACCAAGGATGCAGCAAATGTACTTATTGCTAGATTTGCACACTCCCCACCCTTGACCATACCCCCCATCCCATCACAAAGTACGAGTGCTGCAATAGAAGGTTTGCGGGATTTTTCAAACTTTACTCTCAGAAAAATTGCGCGGTCTTGATTCTCTGACCGTTTTCCTAAAACGCTACTTAATACAACTGTTGCAGACTCTAATTCTGTAAATCCAGATTTTTCTCCAAACTTTAACCATCTGGAGATTCCTTCTTGGAGCTGCTTATAGAATTGACTTTCCGCCATATCTTGCACCATCCAAAATACTCGACTACCTAATTTATTTTACTCAACGCAATTCTGATCATAGTGTGTTTCGGAAATAACCTTCTACATATTTTGCGTGTTAAACTCTACTCCGATTGCTTTTTAGCCAAAGTTTACCTCAGTCATTGGGTAAATTATATCACAACTGCGGTATAATTTACCGAATATGGCTGTCAACTACCGCAAACAGCTTTTCTATGTCTAGCTTCATTTTGTAGACGCGCTCGCATAAGTTTTTGAAATAATTTTAGCAAACTGAGAAACTGAACCCGGAGCCGATCGCGCTTTATTGCTTCTAACCTAAGAGAGAGCGAGCTTTCGCCCTCGACTGGCATTATAGTTAGGAACGGGAACCTAAAATCGCATATGCCGCAATACTTCGGAAAACTCCAAATTACTGAACAGCCTTGGTCAACAATCGGTTCGGTAGAATCCATAAAAAAAACCGATCGCACAATTCACTTTAATTGCGGCGAGACCTCCCTAAATATCAGCATCCTCGCACCGAATTTAATCCGAGTGCGAATGTCCCCGACAGGTGAATTCAAAAGCCGATCGCACTCAATAACCGTCCCTGACGAAGAGTGGGAAATTATACCCTTTGAAGTGCGAGAAACAGACGAAAAAATAGAAATTGAAACAGCACAAATAACGATTTCTGTAAAGCGATCTGGCTCTGCAATCGAATGCTTTGACAAATCGGGAAAACCCTTTGCTAGCGACTGCGATCCCAGTATGGGATGGCGCACCGGCGCAACCGCAGGCTGGAAACGCATCGAAGCAGACGAACACTTCTACGGTTTTGGGGAACGCACCGGCTTTCTCGACAAACTCTCCGAAGTCAAGACAAACTGGACAATAGACGCCCTTGACTACAATTCCCTCAGCGATGAAATGTACCAGGCGATCCCATTTTACATCGCCCTGAATCCCGATCGCGCTTACGGCATCTTTTTCAACACGACATTTTGGAGTCAATTCGACATCGGCGCCCAACAACCGGGAGTTTTGCGGATGGAAACCAGAGGCCCGGAACTCGATTACTACATCATTTACGGCCCGGAACCCGCCCAAATTCTCGCCACCTACACGCAGTTAACCGGCCGGATTCCGCTTCCGCCAAAATGGGCGCTGGGATACCACCAATGCCGCTGGAGCTACGAATCCGAGGACGTTGTGCGGGAGTTGGCGAAGGAATTTCGCGATCGGGCGATTCCCTGCGATGTCATCCACCTCGACATCGACTATATGAACGGCTACCGCGTTTTTACCTGGAGCCCGAAGCGTTTCCCCGATCCCGCGAAACTGATCGCAGACTTGACAGCAGCCGGTTTTAAGGTTGTCACCATTGTCGATCCCGGTGTCAAGTACGAACCGGAAGGAGATTATGAAGTATTCGATCAGGGTGTGGAGAATGACTATTTCGTCCGAACCGCAGAGGGAAGGCTATTTCACGGTTACGTTTGGCCCGAAAAAGCGGTGTTTCCCGACTTCCTGCGGCCAGAGGTGCGCGAGTGGTGGGGCGAATTGCACAAAAACCTGACAGATATGGGCGTTGCGGGGATTTGGAACGACATGAACGAACCTTCGATCGCAGAACGGCCTTTTGGCGATGGCCACGAACACATTTGGTTTCCGCTGGATGCACCGCAAGGCCCGGAATCCGAGGGCGCAACCCACGCGGAAACGCACAATTTGTATGGTTTGATGATGGCGAAAGCTTGTGCACAGGGGTTGCAAAAAGTGCGATCAAACGAGCGATCTTTTGTGCTGACGCGATCGGGTTTTGCGGGCATTCAGCGTTACTCCTCGGTATGGATGGGCGACAATCAATCGCTGTGGGATCATTTAGAAATGTCGATGCCGATGCTTTGCAATATGGGGCTTTCCGGCGTGGCGTTTGTCGGTTGCGACATCGGCGGTTTTGCGGAGAATGCAACCGCCGAAATGTTCGCGCGGTGGATGCAGGTGGGAATGCTGTATCCCTTGATGCGCGGTCATTCGGCGATTAGTACGGCGCAGCACGAACCGTGGGTTTTTGGCGATCGCACTGAGAAGATTTGCCGCGAATACATGAATTTGCGCTATCAGTTGTTGCCTTACATTTACACGTTGTTTTGGGAAGCAGCGACGACGGGAACACCGATTTTGCGACCGCTACTATATCAATTTCCGCGCGATCGCACAACTTATCACCTTTACGATCAAGTATTGCTCGGCCCGTCGCTGATGGCTGCACCTGTTTACCGCCCTGGAGTTGAGCATCGCGCTGTGTATTTGCCGGAGGGGACTTGGTACGATTGGTGGACGGGCGAATGCTATCAGGGCCCGACGCACATTTTAGCTTATGCACCTTTGGAGAGAATGCCGCTTTACGTGCGGGGCGGGGGCATAATTGCGATCGCACCTGTGAGGCAATTTGTCAGCGAAGAACCGCTTGAGTCATTAAAAATGCGAATTTGGCCCGGAAGCGGTGAATGGACGCTTTATGAGGACGATGGACACAGTTTTGAACATGAAAAAGGTGTGTGGTCTACGACTAATTACAAGGTGTATTTGGAAGGGGAAAAAATCATCGTTGAAATTGCCGTGCGCGAGGGTCAATTTTCGATTTCTGAACGCGAAGTTATTGTGGAAGTTGTTGGCGTTGGCGAACAGCGATTTACAGATGACGGTACGGTGCGGCGTTTGACATTTGGATAACTTTGGCATAAAGCGGTTTATGCTATGGTGGGATTCATTCAGGGCGATCGCTCGATCTGGTAGAGTTTGAGATGGAAAGGGCGATCGTATCCTGGAAAATAGGTGAGTCTCTGATTCCCGTGTGGTGCGATCGAATTCATCAGCAAGTACAGCAAAACTAAAAAAATGGAAATTAACACCTTGGATGATTTAGATAAACTTGAGTTCAAGATTCGTCAGGAAATTAGCAAATATCGGCTAGGTGATCTTTTGTACTCTCTCTATCAAAGAAAAGATAGCTTGCGTCCCTTTATAGCTGCGGGAGTTGCCCTATTTGCTGTTAGATTTTCCGAGCCTAGCATAGTAAGCCAAAAAATTAAATTACTAAACATTGATACAATCATAAGACTTGTTTCTGATTACTTACTAGCCGACCCTATAACCTTTGACCAAGAATTAGAGAATAATTTTATGGGCTCTAATCCCGATTTTGTGCTGTTGAGATTAGCCTATAGCCAATTACCATTTGACGTTAGTGAATTCAGTCAATTTTCAAGACCTATCTTACTTTACCATGAGATTCCCAATAGTTTAGTAGGTAAGCCAGGTATTCGACAATTCGATATACAAAAAGAATTTTCGGCTCTTAATGGAGTCTCTATACATGAGTTTATCAATATTGGATTTGCAGCATCTGCATTTGCAAGAAAAAATTTTACGTTCTCCTTAAACAAGTTTAAAAAACTGCGCTCACAAGGTATTAGTCTTCTTGATGATCAAGCTATCTCTCAGGTCGTTCACCAGTTAGCAGGCGATCAAGTTAAAATTACAACCTTGTATGACAAGCGTAAAAACACCGATCGTAGATTTAGAATGTATGATTTTAATCCTCTGCAGACATATCCCCTAATATTTCCTTGCAAAAGTAAGGGCTTTGGGAATTTTGGACAAGACTTTATGTGCGCTCCAGTGCCTGGTTTAATTGATGATAAAATGTCTATCGGTATATATTATCAACTATTTAATAAATTTAAAAACAAGTTTTCTGATTATTTTGGATATGTTTTAGAAGAGTATTTAAAACTTATCTTAAATCACTCTATTACTTCAGAAAAAATTATTGATATACGCGACCTTGGTATAAAAAACTCACAATCTCCTGATTATGCAATTATTGATGGTAGCGTAGCGATCGTTTTGGAGTGTAAAGCAACCAAATTTAAATTACCTGCTAAAACTATCTCATCTGAAGAGGATATCAATGATAGTTTGGAACAAGTCATAAAAGGTTTAATACAAATTGATATCTTTATCAAAGCCTGCAAAGCCCGAGCCAGTAATCTAGATGAATTTCATGAGTGCAGCAGATTTATGCCAGTGTTAGTTACTCTTGAAGATATGTATTTAATTAATAGTGATGATTTTCGCGCTCACATAAATGAGTTATTGAAAAAAGAACAAATCGTCAATCTAGATTGGCAAATACTCTCAATTGGTGAGCTAGAACGTTTGCAGCCTCATCTAGCAGCGGGCATTCACTTATCTCAAGTGCTTCAAGATTTAAAACACAAAAGTTTTAAGAGTGTGTTAGAGGAGTTGGCTTCACAAACTCGCAAAACTTTTAAAGATTCTTTCCTCTATCCTAAGCAACAAGAACTATATCAGCGCCTTGGTCTTCCTGACAGAAGTGAATAGAAAAATTACTACTGACAACGTAGGATTTCCTTTGTTACAATATACCGTCCGGGGATGAGTAGACCCGACACCTACCCACAAACTATGCAACCGATCCAAATTACCACCTTCCAAGCTCTGTGGCGCAGCCTGGGCCTGATAATCAAAGCCGCACCAATAGAACTCCGCCATTTAATAATACTCAACATCATCGCCGGTGCTGCCCCATCTGCCGTGCTTTTTTTAGATAAATTAATCATTGATGAAGTATCTCGGTTGCTGTCGCAAACCCAAACAGCACAGCCCTTTGCTTTGATGCTTTCCCAGCCAATATTGCTGTGGAGTATTGCGGGAGTCTTAAGTCTTAGGTTAGTCGGCGATGCCCTCGAAACAATGAGTTCTTTTGCAGCGACATCTTTGCGCGATCGCGTTCAAGGCTTTGTCGAAGGAAAAGTCCTGGAAAAAGTCGCCAATTTCGACGATATTGCCCTGTTTGAAAACCCGGAACTATTAAATATTGTAGAACTCGCAAAAACCGGAGTATTCAAAATACAGCAACTAGCATTTACCATCAGCATGACCATCACGGGAATTTTTATATTTATTCCATCGATAGGCCTTGCTGCAGCGATAGCTTGGTGGGTGCCAGTGGTGATGTTGATTTCATCCTGTCCCTCAATTTACATCCAAAGAAAATATAGCAAAATCATCTGGAGAGTTCAAAGAAAGCAAGCTAAAATCAGCCGGGAGATGAACTTATCCGCTAGAGTCTTGACGGGCGAAGAATATGCTAAAGAATTGCGTTTGTTTGGCTTGCAAAAACTTTGGCTCAAACGCTGGCAGGATCAGTTTTTGCAATTTTTTAGCGAGATGCAGCAAATCCGAAAAAAAGGAGCAATTGTTTTACTTTTGTGGTCAGTGTTTAGTAGAATCGGAGTAGCTTTGCCATTTGTTTATGTGGTAATGGGAGCTTTGGGTGGTCGCTATACTTTGGGAGATTTGGCGCTGTATTCGGGTTTGATTGTTCAGGTGGAGCAAAGTTTGCAATTACTTATAGGCAATTATGCTAATTTGTACGATATCTCCCTCGGTGTTACTCCGATTTTTCAACTTTTGGAACTCAAACCAGAATTGCAGTCTCCGCTTGGAGATGTAGCATCTCGCCTGCCTAGTTTACCAGAAGACGGGCAAGATTCCCGCCCCACAAAAGATAAAATTGGCATCGAGATTAAGCATCTATCTTTCTGCTATCCCGGTAGCACTAAAAACACAATTACAGATATCAATTTAACCATTAATCCGGGAGAAATGCTAGTGCTTGTTGGTGAAAATGGCGCGGGTAAAACAACTCTTGGCAAACTCCTCGGTCGCCTGTACGACCCGACAAGTGGTACGATCGACTGGAACGGCAAAGATTTGCGATCGTACTCTCTAGCATACGTGCGATCGCGCATCGCTGTCGTTATGCAAGATTACGCCCGTTTCCCCTCCACAGTCCGCGAAAACGTCGGTTTCGGCGACTTGCTTTCACTGTCAGATGACACCGCAATTAATGAAGCTATTTCCGAAGCAGGAATTAGCGCAAAAGTCAATAGTCTTTCCGCAGGTTTAGAGACACCGTTGGGGAAACAATTAGAAGACGGCATAGACTTATCGGGGGGACAGTGGCAAAGAATTGCGATCGCCCGCGCCTTAATGCGGCTTTCTACAGCCGAAGTGCTAATTTTTGACGAACCAACCGCCGCCCTCGACCCCAAGACAGAACACGAAATTTACAGCATCTTCCGCCAAATAGCCGCCGGGAAAACAACCATAGTCATCAGTCACAGATTGGGATTAGCAAAAATAGCCGATCGCATCGCCGTCATGGAAAATGGTAAAATAGCAGAAATAGGAACTCACGACGAATTGATAGCATCAAACGGAATTTACTGCTCAATGTTCACCCGTCAAGCTAGTAGCTATATTTAGAGTTAAACAAACAGTCCGCCAGGGTTGAAAACCCCGGCCTCATATCTCCCCAGTCGGTTTCAACCGACTGGGGAGATATTGCAATGCTGGTTCAAAAATGTGTCTTTCAGTCATCTTTGAGAGGACTTTTGCTATGAGACGGGGGTTTTCAACCCGGCGGATTTGTGGGTTAGCGTGGGGAATCTGGCGCGGGTGATTGCGATCAATTATCGCGGATTTGCGATCTAATTTCTCTCGTTAGGTGGCGATAAACCGAGTTTCTGCGACAATTTTCAGTTGAGTACGAGAAATATCGGAAGAAACGCGGTTTCTGGGATGATTGTGCGAGATAGATTTATGATAGATTAATCTCATTTGTTTTGTGGCAAAGTCTCGATCCCCCCTAGCCCCCCTTAAAAAGGGGGGGACAAAAGTCAAATACAAATTCCCGCTTCTTAACGAGGGGACAAAAGTTCGATTCAAAGTCAACCCCTACTCCCCTTCTTAAGGGGGATTTAGGGGGATCTAGCCTTCGAGGTAAAGCAGAGATACCTGTTTTACTGTTGAATGCGATCTAATTGAGAAAATTGTCAGAAAGTGGGAGCTATAATAAAATAAACCTAGTTGGCGATAATATCAACGATGGAAACTATAACTCTCAACCTACCAGCCACCGTCGCTTTAACAGACGAACAATTTTATCAATTGTCCATTGCTAATGAAGAGTGGCGATTAGAACAAACCCCAGAAGGAGAACTAATTATTATGCCTCCAACAGGCGGCGAAAGCGGCATCAGAAATTCCGATTTGACTACAGACCTAAATTTGTGGAATCGTCAGACTCGATTAGGAAAAGTCTTTGACTCTTCCACTGTCTTTCAATTACCCAACGGTGCGAAGCGTTCCCCTGATGCTGCTTGGGTACTCCTAGAACGTTGGGAAGCATTATCCGCAGAAGATAAGCGCAAATTTCCTCCCCTGTGCCCGGACTTTGTAATAGAATTGCGTGAAGCGAAGCTATCCCGTAGGGAATCGCAAACTGATTCCCTAGAAACATTGCGGGCTAAAATGCGGTATTATCAAACTAACGGCTGTCGCTTAGGTTGGCTAATTGACCCCCAAACGCCTTTAGTAGAAATCTATCGCTTGTCTGAAGAGGTAGCAGAAGTTATTAATTTCTCTTTTGACCAACCGCCTACACTTTCGGGTGAAGATGTACTTCCCGGATTTCTTCTAGATCTTACACCTATTCTCAATCCTTGAATCTAGATCCAGAACTGTCGCCAAAGTGGCGAGAAACCGGGTTTATGCGACAATTTGGGTTGAGTACGAAAAATAAGGGAAGAAACCCGGTTTCTGAGATGAGCCTCCATCCACAAAAATGATCAGCAATTATCTCCCCGTCAACGTATCAGCATAAGGATCGGGCAAAGCTTGCTGCACTTCCAAAAGCGGCAAAGGATCTCCAGTCAACGGTTGACTAATCAAATTTTTTTTTACCCCATCCCCCCGGCGATCGCGCTCTTGCAAATGCGATAATTCCTCTTGATAAACCGCAACAATCCGCGCCAAACTCGCCGCCAAATCATCCCAGTTCTCATCTCCCACCAACTTCTCAGAAATTCCCTCAAATAACTCTCCCGCTTGCTTTTTTTGAACATAAGCTTTCAACAGCTTTCCCGACTTTTGCAAAACGGCCTGATAAATATCCCCATCCGACCACCACAGCCCCTGTTGACTCAGCAGCCAAGTCAAAATATACTCGCGAGCGTGTTGCTCCTTCACCCAGGCCGCGAGATACTGCAAATCTTCCATAGTTACAACAGTCTCCTAAAATTTCCTTAAAATGTCCGCTTGTTTGTATCTACCGTTACTGCGATCGACATAATACCTGCCTTATCATCACCTGCCCGCGTCATTAATATCCCTTAAATCTTAAAAAAACCCTACTGATTTACCAAACAGCAATTCTGAGAATATAAAAATAAACCTAAACCTCCTAGGTCTATTGTCCAATACTTTTAGTCCACCGGAAAGCGCTACACCCCGCCTCGCTTTCCTCTCTCGCAAACCTATCATCAAGCGGGAACAACAAGCGGGTTATTAGCATGACAAAGCAAAATTTTGGTTTAATCGGTCTAGCAGTGATGGGCGAGAACCTCGCACTCAACGTCGAAAGCAGAGGCTTCTCCGTGGCTGTATACAACCGCACAGCAGCTAAAACCGACGAATTCATGGCCAAACGCGCCCCCGGCAAGAACATTGTAGCCGCCAAGACTCTGACAGAATTCGTCGATGCCCTAGAAACCCCGCGCAGAATCTTAGTCATGGTGCAAGCTGGGAAAGCCGTAGATGCAGTCATTGACCAGCTCAAACCCATGCTGTCACCGGGCGACATGATTATTGACGGCGGCAACTCGCTCTACGACGACACCGAACGCCGCACCAAAGATTTAGAATCGATGGGACTGGGATTTGTTGGCATGGGCATCAGCGGCGGCGAAGAAGGCGCGCTCAACGGTGCTAGCTTGATGCCCGGTGGCACGCGCACTGCTTACGGCCTACTAGAGCCAATTCTCACCAAAATTGCGGCTCAAGTAGATGACGGCCCCTGCGTCACATTCATCGGCCCTGGTGGCGCCGGCCACTACGTGAAGATGGTTCACAACGGCATTGAGTACGGGGATATGCAGCTCATTGCTGAAGCCTACGATTTGCTCAAAAACGTTGGTGGATTGGACGGCAAGCAGTTGCAGGAAGTTTTTGCCGAATGGAACACCACAGACGAACTCAACTCGTTTTTGATTGAAATTACGGCTAACATTTTCAAGTATATTGACCCAGAAACTAAGCAACCCTTAGTTGAGGTAATTATGGACGCAGCCGGTCAAAAAGGCACCGGCCGCTGGACTGTAATGAGTGCTTTAGAATTGGGCGTGAGCATTCCCACAATTATTGCTGCTGTGAATGCGAGAATCATGTCTTCTTACAAAGACGAGCGCGTTAAAGCTTCCCAACAACTGACCGGGCCTAGCGGCAAGTACGAAGGCGATACTAAAGAGTTTGTGAACAAAGTTCGGGATGCGCTTTACTGCTCGAAGATTTGCTCCTACGCGCAAGGCATGGCACTTTTGAGCGCGGCATCGAAGTCGTACAACTATGACTTGAGTTTGAGCGAAATTTCCCGAATTTGGAAAGGTGGCTGTATAATTCGGGCTGGATTTTTGGACAAGATTAAAACAGCTTTTAAGGACGAGCCCACGCTGCCGAATTTGCTGTTAGCGCCGGAGTTCAAACAGAGCATTCTCGATCGCCAATCGGCTTGGCGGGACGTGTTAGCTACTGCTTGCCAACTGGGGATTGCAGTGCCAGCCTTTAGCGCCTCGCTCGACTATTTTGATAGCTACCGACGCGAAAGATTGCCACAAAACCTCACGCAAGCTCAGCGTGATTATTTCGGGGCTCACACCTACGAACGCACCGACAAACCGCGCGGCGAATTCTTCCACTCAGAGTGGACGCAAGTTGCTGAAGAGTCGCTGCAAACCGGTACTACCGACTAATTAATTTTTGTAGGGTGCGTTTCGGCGCACCTTACTAATTAATTATTCTGGTGTTGCTGTTTTGACGTTTGTTTTTGAGATAGTTTTAATATATTCGTCGTTAAAGAGCGATGGCGTCGTTTGTAGTAATTTATGTAATTTCATGAAACCTTTTATAGTAAAAGCCGCTGCCGTTTTCGGTGTGATTGCAACATCGGTATTGGATACATTGAAAGAAGAAGAGTCAAGAAAACGTTTATTAGACAGTGGTATTCTGGAAGTAGATGAAATGACGGGAAAAGAGTTTGAACAATTTCTAGAGGTTCATTTTAGAAACTTTGGTTATGGTGTTACTTTAACTCAAGATAGTCAAGATTATGGGGCGGATTTAATTTTATACAAAGATGGATCAAAAACTGTCGTTCAAGCGAAGAGAAGCAAAAACCCAATTGGTATTAAAGCAGTTCAAGAAGTAGCAGGAGCCGTCAGACATTACAAAGGGAATAAAGGAAGAGTAATCACGAACAATAGATTTACAGAAAACGCTTACAATCTTGCTAAATCTAACGACGTAGAGTTATGGGATAGAAAAAGACTCATCGAATTCATCCTGACAGCTAAGAAGTGTAAATAATTTATCTACCCAAGTAAGTTATATATAAAAGATGCACTGCTTTCTCCGTATCTTTAATTTCACTTATTCATCATGTTACAAATTTCTAATACTGTGTTCATTCCTGATGGCGAAATCGAGATTAGTGCGATTCGCTCTCAAGGCGCGGGGGGGCAAAATGTAAATAAGGTGGCCAGTGCGATTCACTTGCGCTTTGATATCCCAGCTTCCTCTTTGCCCGATCGCTACAAGGAGCGTTTGTTGCAAATCAATGACCAGCGCATCACCTCCGAAGGTGTGATTGTCATCAAAGCCCAGGAACACCGCAGCCAGGAACAAAACCGGGAGGAGGCTTTGAGACGGCTGCAAGAACTGATTAAAAGTGCGATCGTCATACCGAAAAGGCGCAAACCCAGCAAAGCGACTCGTAGTTCCCAGCGCAAGCGTCTCGACAGCAAAACCAAGCGAGGGCAGATTAAAGCTCTGAGAGGGAAAGTCACCGATTGAGGGATGAAAGGTCGATCGGGCTTTTTGAGTTTTTACTTCTCAGTCAGGATTTGGTGGGCCTAAGTCGTCAGGCAAATCGTTAAGGGTTTTTCCCAAAGCTTTGCAAAGAGCTTTCATTTGAGCAATGGTCAGTTCTGGTTCGTCTAGTCCTCGTTCCCAGTTACTTATTGCTTGTTGACTTAGGGTTTTTGCGCCCGTTTTGTCGGGAATTTGTTTTGCTAAAGCTGCTTGCGATAAACCAACAGCCTCTCGCAAGATTTGCAGTGCTGGTATATCTTTGGACTCTTGAGTTTGTTTCTTTCGGGGCATATCATGGGAAATTTACAAGCAAACTTGTTGACAACCGCGAGGTTTACAAGTATCCTTGTTAAAGATAGAGACAACAGAAAGGCCGCTGCTTTAGCCGGACGGTGGAAACGCTTTGGTTTAGCAAGCTGCCCTATTTGTAGTTTCTACCCATTATGCCTGCATAGCCCAACCTATTTTCCGGGCTTGGTTGCATGACTCAAACCCGTTTCCCTAGACATTTCCGAACCCCTGCGGGTTAGTTGTCGTTCTGCGAGGGCGATCGACTTGGTAAGTCATCGGGAATTTTAGTTACGTCTAATCCTAAAAGCTCAAACATAGTTTTTAGAGAAACCTGGTACAGGTTAGCCAGTGCAGCTACGTTTTCAACAGTTGGCATGGACTTTCCTGATTCCCAGTCAGCTTGCATCCGCTCAGAAACGCCGATATGTTGTTTGACTTGAGGGCGGGTTAGCCCAGCTTGTTCTCTGAGAAGCCTTAATGGAGACTTCTCCTTTTCTTGCAAATTTTCTTCCACAGTACATGAAGTTTGTTTCATGAAGCGAACCTCTTGACATGGTCTTTTAGATGAAGTAGACTTCATGTATAGCGACCAAACAAAGGCCCCCTGGCGAGCCTACTTTCGTCAAAATGCAGGTTTGAAAGACCGCCTTATTTTTAGTGTCTATCAATTGTGCCTGCATACCCAAGCGTATTTTCGGGGCAAGGGCGCATACCTCAAGCCCCTTTTTTCTCAACGCCGAGGAGGAGGTGCTATGTAAAAGGTCGATCGACCTCACAGGAGTGCCCAGCTCAAGATTGTATCAAATATCCAGCCCAAAACTTATACTTTGCGATCGCACAACTTCCGTGGTATCGTGCCATTTCTCGAACCATTCCAGATCATGCCCACATCCATTGACAACTTCTACCTAGGCGATGTCGCCTCCAACTTTCACTTTGCAGGCCCGCTGCTAGACTTTGAAGAAGAAATCCAGAATCAATCTCCCTTTCACGATTTAGACTACCTGACAGGCGAAATTAAAAGGGGATTCCTAGACTACGTGCGTCAAGGAATCATGCTGGACGCCATCCGAAAGCTGCGATTGTACAAAGACAAATTCAAAACTTTTAAAACTTACTGTGAGCAAGCATTAGGCAGGCAGTATTTTTACTGCACGCAAATTATTAAATCGGCGAGTATTTGCCTGCGCTTAATTAAAGCAGGATTTGAGATTTTGCCTAGCTGCGTTGCTCAAGTTGTCCCTTTGTTCAAACACGCAATCACCGACCAATACGGCGACAGTCCTTTACAGGAAAAGTGGCAAGAAGTTGTCGATGTCATACCCAAAGAAAGGATTACCGCAGTAACTATTGCCGAAACCGTTGACAACAATCCCAACCTGCGGCTCAAACAAATTCGGATTAAAACCGACACTTACGCCCTTTTAACGAAAAAAGCAGCCGCAGCCGGACTATCAATTTCGGAATTTTTGGCAAGGTTGGTTGACGAATACAATCCCAGAAATTTAGAACAGCCAGCGGAACATACTCCCGAACAAGAGGAGATTTTAGACCAATTAGACGCGGAGTTTAAGAAGCCAGCAACGGGAAAGGCTTCAACTTCTGCCCAAGGAAAAGTTAAGTCTAAAGGTTTTGGAGTCAAAGTTGAGCCTAAAGGTGGTAAAACGGAAGTGAAGGCGAAAACTTCGGAAAGGGAAGTTAAGGCAAAAACTTCGGAAGGTGAAGTTAAGTTTAAAAATCGGCAAGCTGAAATCAAAGCCGAGAAACAGTCGAATTCATTTAATGAGAAAAATCATGAAGTCATCTGCCCAAAATCCTATCATGCGTCAACTGAAATTAATGGAGGCTCAACTGAACGAAATTCACTGCCACCTTATTAAAGCCAGTGTGTTGAATTGGTGGCAAATAGTTTTGCCTGACGGTCAGAAAATTGCGATCGAGCACGCGGGCGGCGGACACTGGATTTTTCGGGCTAACGGGCTTGAGAAATTTCATCCAGAAGTGCGGCTAGCGGTGTTAAGGGCGATCGCCGAAGGCTGTCGCAGGTAAGTTATCAGGGGGTTTTTCCCTTTGGCGTCTCAAGTATTCCTGCGGGTGAGGACACGGCTGTGATGCCGTGTCCCGGAAGGGGCTGGTGGGCGGACACTACTACCACGTCTTCTGAAATAGTCAAACCAAAAGCTTTATGCACTTTTTCTAAAGTAAAATCACTTTAAGCTATTTGATTTTTTCCCCTATTTTACAGAATGGCTGACCTTGACTTATTCTGTCACCGTTCGTGTGGAACTGAGCCAAAGATCAGCGGAAAACAGAACTCTTAGTGAGATGGAAAACCTCAAACCCCGGATTTATAAATGGTGGAAATTCATGGACACAACTGGACTCGAACCAGTGACCCCTACGATGTCAACGTAGTGCTCTAACCAACTGAGCTATGCGTCCTCACGAATTCCTAATGTAGCACAACATTCGATCGCCTGTCAAGCATAAATATAAGATTTTTTAGGCCGGCACTCTTGACATCTCCCCTAAAGCCCAATCCCCCGCCAAATCCTCACAGTTCGATCGCCCGCACCGCTAGCCAAACTACCCCCATCAGCACTAAACGCCACCGACAAAACCTCGCCCTCGTGGCCGGTCAGAATTTCCAGCAAACCCCCCGTACCCGCATCCCACAAATAAATCGTGCCATCCCGACTCCCCGTCGCCAAAACCCGACCATCGGGACTGAACGCCACACACAAAACATCCCCAGAATTGTCCCTCATACTCCGCAACAGCGTCCCTCGCCCCTGTGCATCCACCCGCCACAGCTTCGCCGTACCATCCCGACTGCCACTTGCCAAAATCAATCCTTCTCCTACTCCCCCCCTTACCAAGGGGGGGCTGGGGGGGGTCGGGCCGGCAAGGGAGTTGGGGGAACTCGCAGCAAAAACGATCGCCCGCACCCAATCCCCGTGCTCTGCTAAAGTACAAATCGATCGATTATTTTGCCAATCCCACAACTGCACAGTCTTGTCCCGACTGCCACTTGCCAAAAACTCCCCGCCAGGACTAAAAACCACCGCCTCCACCGCGCCAGCGTGACCAGTCAAAGCCGACATCCGCCTTCCCTTATTCAAATTCCACAACTGCACAGTTTTGTCCCGACTGCCGCTAGCCAAAACTTGACCATCCCGACTAAACGCCACAGCAGAAACCCTGTCAGAATGACCCGTAAGAGTGTACCACCGCTTACCCTTATTCAAATCCCAAATATGAATCATTTTGTCCCGGCCGCCACTAGCCAAACTCGCACCATCAGGACTAAACGCCACACAAGTCACCCACTCAGAATGACCCGTGAGAGTGTACCACCGCTTACCCGCGTCCAACTTCCACATCTCAATCGTCTTGTCCTCACTGCCGCTAGCTAAAGTCGCGCCATCAGGACTGAAAGCTACCGACGTAACAGCATTAGAATGCCCTACCAGAGTATGAACACACCTCCAAGTAGGCGCGCGTGCCGGTACAACCCGCTGCATCGGCGGCACAGGTAAAATGGTGCCTGCAACCGTTGGCGGCACAGCATTCTGCACCACAGGCGTCCTCTGTGGCACGGAAATTTTAGGCGCTGGTAGGGGCGATGCCCCCGTTCCCGCCCCCGCCGACTGCTGCGGCTGCAAATCTTTCAATACCTCAGCTACAGATTTGTAGCGCCGACTGAGACTCGATTCGATCATTTTGTCGAGGATGCGACTTAATTTCGGATCAATTTGAACCTTCAAAAAGTCTCGCCAAACCCAAGCATCTCGATTGATATCGAACAAATCAAAAGGAGATATTTTAGTCAGCAAATAAATGCAAGTTACTCCCAAACTGTACAAATCGCTGGCATAAACCGCTTGACCTCTAATTTGTTCCGGCGCCACGAATTCGGGAGAACCGATGACTGTACCGGTTTCTCTCAAACCCTCCACAACTTTTGCAGCGCCAAAATCAACTAAAACTAATTCCCCGGTTAATGTTGGGTAAGTATAAATGATGGGAGTTTGAGAAATGCGGCGGCGGATAATATTGGGGGGTTTAATATCTCGGTGAATTACACTACGATCGTGCACGAACTGCAATACTGGCAATAAATCCTTCAGCAGACTGAGAATCTGACTTTCGCTGAAAGGCCCAGTCCGCGCCAACTCTTCCTGTAAATTCTGACCTTCTATAAATTCCTGTACCAAATACTGATAGCGTTCCTGCTGAAAGTGCGCCAACAGTTCGGGAATTTGCGGGTGTTTCCCCAACTCGTCCAGCCGCACCGCTTCTCGGTTGAATAATTCTGCTGCTTTTTCGCTGCTGCTGGTACCTTGGGATAGCGGGAAAAACTGTTTAATTGCACAGCGCGGTTTTGAGGGTTTGTCTTGGTCTATTGCTAAAAAAGTGCGACCAAAACCGCCACGCCCAAGGGGTTTGATGGCGCGGTAACGCTCTCTCAGCAACAGTTTGGAGCCGCAATTCAGGCAGAATTGGGTGCGATCGGCATTTTGCGGGTTTTGACAGGCGGGGTTTAGGCAATAACTCATAACTAAACCGAGAAGGAATCAGCAGCACATCTCTATGATACTGACGCCAAAGGGCGATCGACTCTCGCGTTACAATTATAGTCCTGGACGCACCAGCGCCCAGAAACCGGGTTTTTAACCAAAATATTTGCTTAAAACTTTCAATCTCGGTTCAAAAACCGGGTTTCTTTGTTCGGGTGCATAACTCCTCAATTAGAAATTAAAGGACTGAAGTCATAACTACAAACTGGTTAGTAGTTATGACTTCAGTCCTCATAATTTAAGATGTCGCTTTCACTTCCAGAGCATACTCTTTAAACCTTTCCAAGTCAGCCATAAGAGTCGATTCAACTACTCGCGCTAGAAATGAATTGTCCATCAATTTTGCCAGCCAGCCGGGAACTCCATAAGCTACCGTCAGTTTGACAATACTGCTGTTTTTGCGATCGTAAAATCTTATCGCACCCCGATTTGGCAAACCGTCTACCGATTCCCACTGAATTATCTGCTTGGGCACTAATTTGACAATCCGAGAAAGCCAGCTAAATTCTAACCCGCCAGTTGCGAGTTTCCAGCGCGATAATTCCGGGTTGTCTTCGAGAACGCGAACTGATTCGATCCACTTCATCCAGCGCGGCATTTGCTCTAAATCAGACCAGAGTTGCCACGCTAATTCGATGGGAACTGCTACTTCTATTTGGACACTGTGTTCTAACCAATCAGTCATGCGATTTTAGATTTTAGATTTTAGATTTTAGATTGTGGATTTCTCGTTACTAGGCTCTGCCTGGTAACGCATTTCACTCTTGCTCTGCTTGGCGTTTCCTATCTCAATACTGGAGGCAGAGCCTCCTGATAGGCATTCCCAGGCAGAGCCTGGGAACCAGAGAAGACGAGGGAGAACTAATGACTAATGACTGTAAGCTTCGAGAATTGCCTTAGCCGCTTGATGGCCTGAAAGTGTCGCTCCTTCCATACTATCAATGTAGTCTTGCTGAGTGTAACTTCCTGCTAGGAAGAAATTGGCGATCGGAGTTTTTTGAGCAGGGCGGAAAACATCCATCCCCGGTGCTTCACGATACAAAGATTGAGCGAGCTTAACTACACTGTACCAAGTCATGTTTAATTCCCGCGCTGAGGGGAATAAATCCTGAACTTGCTTAAGTACGTGTTGGGCGATCGCCTCATTGCTTTGTTTAATAAACGGATCTCCCGGTGTCAGCACCAACTGGAGCAGCGAGCCTTGTCCTTCTTTATAATAATCCTTGGGACTTGCCAGCGCTAGGTCTGCAAAACAGGAAAAGTCTGCATCTGCTGAATACAGCAAATTATCGATTCCTACAGCATGGCTCAACTGTTTGCGCTTGGCTTCGTCTTCCAGTTCCGTTACCCAACCGTCGAACCGCAATTGTACTGTAGCAACTGGCACCGCATCTAACTTATAAATGTTGTCAAATTCTGACCATTTGCGCCAAGCTGGGGGCAATATTTTCTGAA
Source organism: Microcoleus sp. AT3-A2 (assembly GCF_036705685.1). Classification (NCBI taxonomy): domain Bacteria; kingdom Bacillati; phylum Cyanobacteriota; class Cyanophyceae; order Oscillatoriales; family Microcoleaceae; genus Microcoleus; species Microcoleus sp. AT3-A2. The sequence continues at coordinate 72,139 of NZ_JAUBVF010000008.1, read as the reverse complement.
TTCCTGGCACATCTAATGCAAACACATAAGCATCGGCGGTAATAGTTTCTTCCGTTTCGCCGCTAGCTATTGCCAAACCAGTTACGTGAGTTTCTGCACCTTCTTGAAACTGAATTTCTCGAACTCGGCGCCGCGTGTGGATTTTCGTTCCTTTGCTTTCCAAATATTCCACAATTGGTTTGTGCAAATATTCGTTGGGAGAACCAGCTAGCATCCGCATGACAGAAGCTTCTGTTTTTGATGCAAAGAATTGGAATATTGTCAACATACACCGGGCAGAAATATTTTCAGTGTCGATAAAACCCAGTGCGTAGGCGATCGGATTCCACATTCTTTTGAGCGAGTTTTGGTTGCCACCTTGACTGCGGAACCAGTCAGCAAAGCTAACTTTATCCAAATCGCGGATAGTTTTCATGGCCCCGTCAAAGTCTATCAAACCTCGGACGATCGGGCTAGTTCCCAGGGCGATCGCATTTTGAATTTTGTCTTGTACGGATAACTGAGAAGTCGTGAAAAACGCCTTCAAACCGTGCAAAGGAGCACCCACGGGAAAACGAAAATCTAAAGAACCGGTTTCGCCCCCTCGATTGATAAAAGTGTGAACGTGTTCTTTGAGGAGCAAATCGTCAAATGCCCCCACTTTTTTCATCAGGGCAAATAAGTTATAATAGCAGCCGAAGAAGACGTGCAAACCCATTTCAACGTGATTGCCGTCGGGATCTACCCAACTGCCGACTTTGCCGCCGACAAACGGGCGGGATTCAAAAATTTCTACTTCGTGGCCAGCATCCACTAAATCGACTGCTGTGGTCATTCCAGCCAGTCCCGCACCTGCGATCGCAACCCGCATTTTACCTATCCTTTACACTATTTTTACAAATTGTAACAAAATTTAGAATATTAGAAATATTATTAAAGTTCATAAATGCCGATCGACACTTGTACAGCCCTCTGAATTCTGGCTAGGACATCGGCACTAATTTGACCGTAAGGGCCTTGTTCTAGGAATGTCTGCCGCAAAGCAGAAACGTTTTCACATACATCTAGAGAATCAGCTTGCAATCCTCCCTCACCCGCAGGAATCAAGACACGAGTAGGATTTTCTACTCCTGCCAGATTACTTGTGAAAGGAACCACAATGACAGAATCAGTAAACTCGTTGCGGATATCGGGAGAAAACACAACTACAGGTCTTTTTTTGGTATCTCCTAACTGACGCAAAGCCCTTGAAAGATAAATCTCACCTTGGCGAGGATAAGTTTTTCCTGTTGAGTTAGAGTCCATCGCTGCTCCATGTTTTTTCTATCTGTTCCTCTACAAAATTAAACCACTCTTTTTCCTCCTCAATATCTTCTGGGCTGCGGTTTTGATAAAACTTCCGCAACTTATCTTCTATTTGCTTAGCGTACCAGAGACGGAGAGCTTGTTCGATCGCCTCCGTCCAATCATCAGTAAGTTGGTCTATTTTTTCCGCGAATTCAGCATCAAGGGCTACTAACACTTCTCGCTTTTGAGTAGAATTTGACATAATCATTTTCCTTAATAATTTAAAAACTATGGTGCGCTGGGGCGCACCTTACAAATTACTTTTACATCTTCTTTCTTCCTTCTTCCTTCTTCCTTCTTCCTTCTTCCTTCTTCCTTCTTCCTTTAAAACATTGGCATCAACTGAAGTGGCCCAATTCCCAACTCTTTAGCAGACACCCAGCGCACCTCAAGCAAAGCGATCATATCCTTAAACTGAGGCTGACCGCGAGAAGCACCCATCAACCCTTTAGCAATAATCAAACCGCACCAACCGTTGGTTAATTTACAGCGACGGTCCCACTTTTTGCGAGCTTCCTGATGCACCGGATCGTCTTCATTAAACTCTCCAAACAAATACAGCTCCCCATTTTTTGTTTGCAAAATACCCAAGTCGAATTGCTCATCCTGAAAAGGATTTTCGCCCGGATTAAAACCAATCCCCTTGACGCCTCCAGCTTCTTTCAAATCCTGAATCATAGTTTTTGCCTTCGGATGAGAAGTTTGGATCATCACCACCGGCAAACCATCTCCGGCGGTATTAATATCAACTTCTGCACCTTGGTGAAACTGGACACTTTGGCGCAGGAAATCTACCGTTTCCCAAGGTACGGCGCCGAGACTCAAAAATGAATTTTGCGGCACCAAATCGTCCCGCAGCAGTGGCTTGTCAAATTCATCATCATCATCTTCATCATCGTCATCATCATCACCGAGCATCTGTAATAATTCGTCTGACACATCGGGCATCGTGGAAACTTTAACGGATACCTGTTGAATTTCTCCGTCAGGCTGCGGCACAGGGATGCGGTAGCGACTGCTAAGAGTGGGAAAAGTGTCTGATCCCAATTTCCGGCGACCGTTGCGGAAAAAACGGTGAAATGCTTCGAGAGCAACTAACATCGTGAGGGCTTCTTCTTCGTAAAGAATCGATCGCAATCCTTCTAAAGGATGTAGGTTGCCGAAATTTGGTTCAATTTCCGATGGAGGCAAATCGGCTAAATCAATGTCTTCCTCGTCGTCCTCATCAATATCGGTGGCACTTTCAAAGGTAACAAACAAACAGTCTTGCCCTAAAAAAGCCTGTTCTAAATCTTCAAAAGATTCATCGTTGTTGACGACTCGTTCTCGAAACCGCTTCAAGGATTCTAGAGAACGGTACAGTAAAACTCCGTAATCCATTCTGCCTTGCCCCAATACGGACACGTAGAGGCTGGCGACATCCCACTGATTGATTTCAATAGATATAATTTGGTGTTCGCTCAAAGTCCGCCACGGAGCATCTTGCCAAATTTGAGCAGCTTTTTCCATTAAAACTTCAGCATACTGAGGGGGCAACTCAGGAGGTCTGTTGATCGCGACCTCTTCCATGCCGCGAAATATTTCGTCAATTAGGGGCAATTCCGGCACGTAGTCAATGGAAATGCCTAAATCTTGAAGTACGCCCCGCAGATAAAATTGAATTTCTCGGTTTTTGACTACTATTTTTTGGGGGCGGACTGCGGGAGCCGGACTTTGGGGATGTTCCATTGCCCGTAGCAATGCCCGGACGAGCGCCTCTGGGCCGGCATCTGGACCTACCATGTCCATAGCCCTCACGACTCCTTCAGAGCCATCGACCCAGAGAATGCACTCGCCACCAGCTTCTAGAACGTCATCGTCATCTAGCATCATGTGTGAGTCAGCATTAGATAAGGGTCGGCGATCGCCCTCCCACACGCTGGGAATTTGAGGTAAGTTTTGTAGCCGACGAAGAGTAGTGCGATTCAGCGCTGCCATAGAGTAAGCCCGTTGGGTGAAGCATTGTTGCGGTGCCGATAGCCGGTCAACCGCTGCTTATCAATCATAAACCCTATAGGGGGAGAGGACATCAAGCTGGGGAACGAGGCCCCACGGGAATTAAAAATTAGAAGGTAAAAATTCAGCCTTCAGCATCTAACTCAAGGCCTTCTGGCGAATGCCTGTACAATGGAGGCATAAGATTAACTCTTTTGGCGTAAGTCCCGCGCTGTAATTGTACTAAATTGGGCGTCGGGATATAAGCCAAGCAAGGCTTGTGAAAAAGAGCGACAAGTTCCTAATTTCTCTAGCAAAAAACGTGTAAAATATAAGTGGTTGCGACCCACCCACTCGACTGCAAACAACAGGCTACAGTAGCACTAAGATGCTTGGCAAGGACAACAGACCGCGAGAAAGGGGGAAAGAACAGACCGCTGGTTGACAGGGTACGCCCTGTTGTGAAATATAATCCATGTTTGTTGTACGAAAGAGTTTTTTGCCTTGGGAAACAGGGTTTCTGCGTGGGTTCCCTAGGAAGGGATAAAGGGTGTAAAAGCCCAGAGATGCTGTGTCAGACTCGGATCGTCTTCAGTGACGAATACCCACCAATGGGATACCCAACAGAGCAACGGCAAACGAGACACGAAGCGCGAACTATAACGGTATTCCGTTTAGTTTGGGTATTTCACACTCTTAGCATTAGACAATCTCAGGAGTTCGGCAAATTATGACTCAAGCCATTTCTGAAAAGCGCGGCATTCAAATGACGGACTCTGCTGTCCGTCAAGTTTTAGCTCTCAGAGAGAAACAAGGTAAAGACCTCTGCTTGCGGGTAGGGGTGCGCCAGGGCGGATGCTCTGGAATGTCCTACGTGATGGATTTCGCAGATCCCAGCACTGTCAAATCCGACGATGAAGTGTTCGACTACGACGGTTTTCAGGTCGTTTGCGATCGCAAGAGCATTCTTTATCTCTACGGTTTGGTTCTCGACTTCAGCGATGCTATGATCGGGGGCGGCTTTCAGTTTACTAACCCCAACGCAACTCAAACTTGCGGTTGTGGCAGTTCATTTTCTACATAAATGGGAAAATAGGGCGTGGGGCAGAAAGTTGTTAACTGCCCCACGCCCTTTTCCATGCAACATCCCAAATCTAAAATCTAAAATCGAATGACCCCTGAAGAATTGTTTAAAGACGGTTTCGATCGCTACCAAGCTGGCGAAGCCCCGGCTAATCTGATCCCCGTGTTTAAAGAAGTGTGCGAAAAAGCTCCCAAAAATGGCAATGCCTGGGCTAGCCTCGCGTGGCTCTACCTGTTGGAAAATAAACCTGCACCGGCTCAAAAGGCAGCGAAAACAGCCGTTAAATTGAACCCTCATGACCCCCAAGCTCGCATCAACCTAGCAGTAGCGATCCTTGATCTCAAAGAAAAAGGAGTGCGCCCCCACGTAGAAGTGGCTCAGCAACTCCTGATGGCTTCCGAAGAGTTACTCGACGAAGTTAAAAAAAATTTTGAAGAAGGATTAAAGAGAAAACCCGACTGGAAGAGTCTAGCCCGCGTTAAACAGTGGCTTCTGGAGCCGTAACCGCGCAAACAAGTCGATTTTTGGGCGGGGATCGAAGAAATCGGGTTTGTGGTTTATTACGAGATCGTAATAAATCAATAAATAACTTTATGGAAAACTCAGAAAGTCAGTGCTAGTATTTGAAAACTTAGACGATTGACAAACCCGCTCAGCGGTTTTCAGATTTTACTACGACAATACTAGGAGTTGTAAAAACATGAGCAATGAGAGCCACGTTAACATCAAACCAGCAACCCGCAACCATAAAGGTTTCTTTATTCAGCCCGCTTCTTACAAATTGATGAGCATAGATAAATCTGGCTGGGCATTGATTTGCATGGACAAAGCAGTTTGTCACTATGTAGATCCTGATGATTTGCAATTGCCCAATAAGTCGGGAATGTCTGAAGGTTAATTCTGAAGTTTTGAGAGACTTTAAGATGCTTTATTTGAGTAGCTGCCCTCCCTAGAGAGGCAGCAACTTTTTTAGTAAGAAAAAAGTCCGGCAACAAAGCAGTGTACCGGATTTAAGGGATAAAAGGATAAAAGGAAGAATTATTAATTCCCGATTCCCGATTCCCTAATGGGTAGATTTCAAAGCAAAAAGCATCTCCAACTGAGCAGTTGTCGGTTGTGTAGAAGCTGTGGCTACGCTAACTCCTCGGAGAGAATTGAGCAATTCAGCGACGGGCGGCGAAACTAAATTTGGCTGTACTGCGAGCAAATATTGGTTAGCCCAAGACATGGTTTTTTCCATATCTATGTAAAAGTAACCTTGGTTGGCCCGCGGTAAAGAAGTAGCGATCGCCTGAAAACTCGGACTGCTGCTTAGCGGCTGGGGTGGCGTCGAAGTAATCACATCAACTAAAGGCCCGCCGAAAGCTACAAACACAGAATTTTCATTCAGCCAACCGTGCCCGAATAAAGTGCCTTGCTGGGGTATTTTCCATTCCGTAACTTCCTTTCCTTGAACTTGTCTGGGGGCGACGCTGACTGTAGGATTGCTTTTGGCGATCGCATCGAGTTTTTTCAGGGTTGCTTCTGCAGCAGGGCGATCGCTCGTTTCAAAAATCATCGCCGCCCCCATTCCCAACTGAGACAAAATCCCTTGATTGGAACCGATCGCCCCGATCGCAAATTCCCCGTTCATCCAACCAAAAACTTCACGATCCGCATCCAAATCCAACCGATTAAAACTACTCCTCACCTGCTGAACTCCTCTGTCAACTTCCGGGCTATCTTTTCCCTGGGCTGTCGCTTGCGACCAAATTTGATCTAGTCCCTTGCCGCCGACTAAAGCAATAGTTTCGTCGGGAAATCTGGGTAACAATTTCGAGGGGACTTGTGGATTTTGCTGGACGAATTTAGGGTCTAACTGAGCGATAGTTTTTACCCTCAATCCCGCACTATCCACCCCAATTCCTGCAACCAAAGACTTAACTTGTTTAAACTGCGAAAACACTGTCCAAGGCAACTGGATATCTGGGGGCAAATTAGCTTTCAATTGCTCAATTGCAGCAGGATAGTCAGCAATATAAACAGTTGCGATCGGATTCTTGACACCAGCACTCTCTGCAAAAAACTTAGTTGTGCTCTGCTGGGTGGCAAGGGAGGGTTCTCCTTTAAAAGTATCGATCGCCAATTCCACAGGCTTTTTCAAAGGAGCCATCACTAATTGGTCGTTCAGCAAAGCCAAACTGTAGCGCTTGCCAGTTGGCTCTGCAATTTCAAAAATTTTAACTCCTTTATACTCGGTTTCTTGAGTAGTTGCACCGGGCTGAGATTTTAATTTATTAGCAAAATTCCAAGCGCTAATTTTATTTTTGACGCTGACTACTACCAGCAGTTTTGGAGGCTCTGTATTTGTCACAGCATCAGGGGGCAGCAAAGCGACCATCACCCCCCCTAACCAAGGTTTTAAGTCCCTGTCAAAGTCGATTTGAGTGCCTGCCAAGCTTTGTTCTTGAAAGGTCTTCAAACCCTGACCGATCAACTTTTGAGCCCCTGGCGTGCCAAATCGCTGCAACTGGGCCAACGCTTGGGGATTGGGGGAGATGAACGCGGCCATCATTGCTTCGTCGGGTACAACTTTGGCGCTGTCTTGAGGGTTGGATACTTGTTGGCTCAAACCCTGGAAGTAAAAGTAGACCGCAGCGCTACCTGCTGCGGCGATGGAGGCAGCAATTAGAAGCTTTGATTTTTTTGCAGGCATGGTTTGTGTTCCTCGCGTCCCATATCAGTTTAATCAAAATACAGAAAGCTTGTGGAGAGGCGATCGAGGCTGCTGTTTATTTTTGTATGATTTAACACAAGTTTGGACGATCGTCTAAACTGCTAGAACTGTGCATTATTTGTAAAAGATGAAAGTAGCGATCGCGGGAGCAACGGGATTTGTAGGTAGCCGGCTGGTGGAGAAACTGCAAGCTGCGGGAGATAAAGTGGTGGTTTTGAGCAGGGATGCGGCGAAGGCTGGCCGAGTTTTTCCGGCTTCAGCTTATCCGAATTTGGAAGTTGTCGCCTACACTCCGGCGTCGTCTGGTGATTGGCAAAAGTCGATCGCAGGCTGCGACGCGGTTGTCAATTTAGCCGGGGTTCCGATTGCGGAGGAAAGGTGGACGGAGGCGCGCCAGCAAGCAATTCTGGACAGTCGCAGACTGACGACAGCAAAATTGGTCGAGGCGATCGTCAATGCTAATCCTAGACCATCGGTGTTTGTTAGCGCATCGGCGATCGGCTATTACGGAACCAGCGAAACCGCTGAGTTTGACGAAACGAGCCTCGCGGGAAACGATTTTTTAGCAGCAGTTTGCAAAGACTGGGAAGCAGCCGCCCAACCTGCAAAAAATGCGGGAACGCGGTTAGCAATTTTGCGGCTGGGGATAGTTTTGGGAATGGGAGGTGCGTTGGCAAAAATGCTGCCACCTTTTAAACTATTTGCAGGTGGGCCGCTGGGCACTGGGAAACAGTGGTTTTCTTGGGTTCATCGCGAGGATGTGGTTGATTTAATTTTGTACGCTTTGCAAAATTCGCAAGTTGAAGGTGTTTTGAATGCGACAGCACCGAATCCGGTGCGGATGAATGAATTGTGTCAAACTTTAGGGGAAGTTTTAAAGCGGCCTTCTTGGTTGCCGGTGCCAGGTTTTGCTTTAGAAATGCTGTTGGGAGACGGGGCAAAACTTGTTTTGGAAGGGCAGAAAGTGTTGCCTAAACAAACTTTAGCTAGCGGTTTTCAATATCAATATCCGACGCTGAAATTAGCACTAGAAGAGATTTTGTCTGGAAGCTAGGAAGTAGCCGAATCCTCGTTGTCCAAGAAACCGGATTTCTTCGATAATTGTGGCATCCTCACGCCGGATTTTGTTAATAAACCCGGTTTCTGAGGGTCCTGCGGGCCTAATCCAAGAAACCGGGTTTCTGCGATAATTTTGGCATCCTACCGAAGATTTTGTTAATAAACCCGGTTTCTGACTCCCCGACGCGATCACCTCAGCCTCAGCCAAGAAACCGGGTTTCTGCGACAATTTTTGCATCCTCACGCCCGATTTGGGTAAGAAACCCGGTTTCTGAATCCCCACGCGTGTTCCCAGAAACTCCAAGAAACCGGGTTTCTGGGAGAATTTTGGCATCCCAACAGAGATTTGGGTTTCAAACCCGGTTTCTCAACCCCCCACGCGATCGCGCCTAACCCTGAGCCAAGAAACCGGTTTTCTGTGATAATTTAGGCATCCTACCCAAGATTTGGGTTTCAAACCCGGTTTCTGAACCCCACGCGCGACTATATCTAGTTGTTATAATAAATAAACCTGAGCATTTTTTCTTCTAATAGAATAGCTTGTATTAATTGCCAGATGAAGATTAAGCGCGATCGCCCCCCCGGAGAGTGACAGAAGAGGGATATAGGGTTTAATCTTCAATATTGCGATCGCAATATAAACGCATTCTTAATATTCTGTTTATTCCTTGCTATTGAAACTGTTTCAGAGTAATCTAGTAACCATAAGTCAGTTATAATATTTTCATAAGTTGGATTCACGAAAAATTTCTGCAAGTTTAACTCACATCTCTGGCGCTCAAATCATATGGACACATCTGAAAAGTTTTGTTTTTGTACTCTAGCTGTAGGTGATAGGTATCGTGCTCATGTAAAGATGCTAGCTCAAGATATCCAGACCCATATGCCTTCCACAACTTTATGTATCCTAAGCGATCAACCAGAGCAGTTTAAAAATTTCCCTCATGTTCTGGTGTTCAAGCACCACCTCCAGAGTGTGAAAGGGTATCATGACAAACGTTTCGTTCTTGAAAAAGCTCTCTCACTATTTGAGAGTTGTATGTTTTTAGACTCTGATGTTAGATTGCTAGGCCCTCTAGTAGAAGAAATGAATTGGTCTCCTGGAATTACAGCAAGAGCAGGTACTGATTTGGTCAAACACATACAAAACATTAAAAATCCGAAAAAAATTGAAGTTATAAAAGCAGCAGGGCAAAAACTAAATATTGATCTTCAACAAGTGAAGTGGCTTCACGAGTTTATGTTTGTCATGAAGAGACAGAATGGATTAGAAGGGAAATTTTTTGAACTTTGGCAGACAATTTCTTACTTTTTTGAAATCCAAGAAATCTATCATGGTGAGGGTTATGCTATGGGGCTAGCTGCGGCTCGAATTGGGATGACATTTGATTTTTTCCGCGAAGACAAATTTCCATTCTTTAAGGATAATATTGAACGAGTAAGAATCCAAAATGGACAAGCAATTATTCAGGAGAAACAAATTTACTTCGACATCCATAAACAGATTGAATATCCCAAACGTTCCCTTTGGGAGAAAATCAACAACAAACTAAGTAAACAGGTTGTGTTTTATTATCGATTATTTAGACTGAGAGTTTTTATTAAAAAAGATCCTAATTATTATAAAATCTTTGGATGAGTATACAAAAAATAATGGCTCTTCATTACTTGGTATGCTAACTTGTATAGAAATGTAGTCAAAACCTTTGCGGAGCAAAGGTTTTGACTATTTATTTAGATGAATTGGGCTAGAATGAGCGATATTTCGTTTAATCCTTATTTAATATTGTTTCCGGTTGCATCGGAATGATTTAACCACAGAGAACGCAGAGAACACAGAGGGAGATAAGAGAGATGAATAATTCCGATGCTACCGGATTTGATATAACAAGGTTTACAGCTTGATTTTGGGTTGTTTAGCATACTACGTACTGAAGAACCAAATATTTCAACCTGAAAGCAGATGATGCAGTAATTTGCAGTATAGAAAATGGAAAAATAGTCATAGAGCCTGTAAATCAGAAACTTTCCAAATATACCCTAGATGAATTATTAGCAGGCGAAATAGAACCGGGCGAAGAAATCTCTTGGGGAAAACCAGAAGGAGAAGAATTTTGCTAAAATATATCCCCGAACGAGGTCATTTTATTCGCTTCAATTTCGATAATCACAGAGATTTATGGAGAAACCCGGTTTCTGATCCCGGCGCGATCGTGAGCTTTGAGCAAACTCGCCGGATCGGGCCCAGCGGGGATAATGCAGCCGGGATTCAGCGGGAACAAATTGCCGTAATAATCGCGCTTCACAGCCTCCAAATCGCAAGTGCCAGCAACTCCCGGTAACTGGTACAAATCGCGCAGATAAGCTCCCAAATGCTCGTAATCTTGAATGCGGCGCACATTGCATTTGAATAAGCTGTAGTAAACTGCATCAAAACGGAATAGAGTAGTAAAAAGCCGCACGTCTGCTAATGTCACCCGATCGCCACAAAGGTAACGACTCCTCAAGAGCGATCGATCGATCTCGTCTAAAACAGCAAACAATTCACTGCAAGCCGAGTCATAAGCAGCCTGAGATTGCGCGAAACCGCAGCGATAAACGCCGTTATTCACCGATTGGTAAATCTTCTCATTCCACTCGTCAATTTGCGATCGCAAATCCAGAGGATAAAGATCCATTTGAGGATTGCTAGCAAACTCGTTAAACTCCGAGTTTAGCATCACAATAATTTCCGAACTCTCGTTATTGACGATCGTCTTTGTCGAGTCATCCCACAGCACCGGCACCGTACACCGCCCCTGATAGCCCGGTAAAGCCAACTGGTAAAGTTCCGGCATCGTGTTGCAGCCAAAAGTCTCCGACTCCATCACCCACATTCCCCCTTCCGAGGGATAGACAATAGAGACGGATATCGCATCTTCCAGCCCTTTGAGCGCCCTCGTCACCAGAGTGCGGTGCGCCCAAGGGCATCCCGTACCCACAAAGAGGCGATACCGTCCCGCAGCGGGCCCGTGAGGGTTGTCTGGTGCAGTGCTGACAAAGTTGCGGAAACTGCTGCTGGGGCGAATGTATGCTCCGGTGCGATCGGGCGGCGCTAGTTTTGACATCATTAATTGCCACATTGATGTCCAGACAAATTTGCCTAGCTTGACTGTTACGGATGAAGGAAGCGATTTGTTTTTCACAATGCGATTAAAAGAGGTTTGCTAAACATAATCAGCTTATTTTAACTCACATTGCGAGGTTTATTCCCTCGTTCCCAGGAAGAGCGTGGGAACGCAGATGCTTTGGCTCTGCCTCGATGTTGGTTTTGAGTTATAATAATCTACTAAGTCCTTGGCGCTTAACTTAAATTTATGGATTTCACAGGCACTTTAAATCAGATCGTCGCCCTCAGCGTTCAAGATCGGATTCGTCTTGTACAAGCAATCTTAGAGAGTATAGCGGCAGAACAGGTTCACCCCGATCTGACAGACTTTCAAAAGCAGGAACTCGATCGCCGAATTGATGATACTGAAGCAAATCCTGATAATGTGCTGACCTGGGAAGAAGTTAAAGCTTCAGTCAAAGCACGAAAATAAACTATGAATTATGCGTTAGTATTCCGCCCAGAAGTTCGTGAAGAAGTTGATGAAGCTTACACTTGGTATGAAAGTCAGCAACTAGGACTTGGTGACGAGTTTTTAGACTGTATTGACGAAATGCTCGATCGAATTTGCCAGATGCCGGAGTCCTATCCAGTTGTCTATCGCGATGTTCGGCGATCGGTGGTGCGTCGCTTTCCCTATGCTGTGTATTATCGCATTGTATCAAGCCGAGTGATAGTGACCGCCATTTTTCATGGTCGCAGAGACTCAACAGCATGGCAAACGCGAACCTAACAAGTTCCCTCGTTACCATGCTCTGCCTTCCTCTGTTCCCTCACCTGAGAACGACTTTTCTAGGATCTGCCAGAGGCTATTTCAGCATAAGCTCGATCGATCAATCGGCGAGCAACCGTCTGAATTCCCGTATGTTCGTAATAATTGGTAGTCATGTCTAAAAACGCCGCCACATAATCCAATTTGTCATCGGCAACATCAATGTATTGCTTGAGATGGCCTAAAACTATGGCCGGAGTTAAGCCGCGAGACTGTACTAAATTGTTCATCCAACCTTGCGCTGAGGCGAAACTTGCTGTCACAAATCCGAACTTTTGTGAATTATTTGCGCCGGGAATTAGGTTGCTGATATTTTGGAATGTTGAGTTTTGCTGCAAGGTTGAAGGATTCAATCCGCCTATGGTATTTTGTGCTACTCTAATGAAGTCCGGGCCAAGGGGAATTAAACCGTCAGCACAAACTAAAGCAGCCATCCGCATCAGAGATTCGCCTTTGTAATGGGATAAATAATTACCAAAGCTTCCCACATTGTTAAGGGAAATATTGTTAAGTTTGCAGTAGGCTATTAGCTCGATCGCCACTTTGACGCACAAGTCGATCGTTTGAGTTGTGTCAGCTTTAGGAGTGAGGCGGTTGAGAAAGGAAAGAAAGCCGATGTTTTCGCCGATTTTACTGGCCATAGCCGTTGCACCTAACGCACTGTCGGCGCTGTCTGCTAACTGGTAAAGCCTGACTACGCCTTGATATGGCTCGTTGGGGTTGGCGTAAAGCTCGATCGCGCGATCGCAAATTTTCCCCACTAATTTGCGCTTTGTTTCCCCTGTCACCGCTTCAATAGTATTATCAAAACCCGTCAGATTGTTCCACTCTCCCGGAACCACAAAATCGAGAGATTTTAACATCTTCACAGTGACCCCACCAGACGGCAAATTGTCAACCAATTCCACAATAGATTTGCTCATCACAAACTCCTTAATAGCCAGATTTAAAGTGTTCTTCCAAATACTCCAACTTCGGCAAATCCGATTCCAGATTCTAGATGAATTCCCCAGAACTAAGTAGGCAAGCACAAATAAATATTATACCAGCCGAGCCACTTTTGCCCTACTCTTATCTTTTCTCTCTTTTCTTCCTCTGCGTTCTCTGCGCCCTCTGCGGTTCATTAAAAAAAGTCTTTCCCCCAAAACATTTGCATTTCACTCGCCCTCACCAAGTTAAGTTTCATTATATCGAACAACTCAAAATCCTCGCACTGTGTTAAAATAGATGGCGCAAAATAGAAACACATAAAATATGACGGTTGCAATTAACAAAACTCCGGGATTAGCTTCGCGTTTAGTAAATGGCGTCCTTTCCATCAAACCTTTGGCTAATCTAGCCAAGCACCAAGCGCGGGAAATGATGATAACAAGAGCAGAAAAAATCGGAGTGCATTGGCGACAAGAAGCCCAAGCACTTTTAGCTCGAAATTGGGATGCAGAATTGCTCAGCGTCCAAAATCCCGATCTTGTTTACCCGAAATATTATCTAACTTCATTCCACGCTTATGAAAAAGGCAATATGAGTTGGGAAGCTGCTACAGAAGTAGAAGTTGCCGCCCGTACAGTTCACGCGGGAATTTGGCCGGAAGCCGGTGCAGAAGGCGATTCTAAACTCCGCGCCAGCTATCACGAAGTCATCAAATCTCAGATTGCTTCTTCACCGCAGGATATTGTTGATTTGGGATGCAGTGTGGGAATGAGTACCTTTGCCCTTGGCGAGGTTTACCCGGAAGCGAAGATGACTGGGGTGGAGTTGTCGCCTTATTTTTTAGCAGTTGCTAAATACCGTTCCCAACAGCGAGAATCCCAATCTTTAAATCAAAAATCTCCGACTTGGGTTCATGCTGCTGCTGAATCTACTGGTTTACCTGCGGCTGCTTTTGATTTAGTTTCTATCTGTTTAGTTTGTCACGAATTGCCGCAGAAAGCTACTAGAGAAGTGTTCCGGGAAGCGAGGCGTTTGCTACGTGTTGGCGGACATTTGACAATTATGGATATGAATCCTCAGTCGGAAGTTTATGCCAAAATGCCTCCTTATATTTTGACTTTGCTCAAGAGTACGGAGCCTTATTTGGATCAGTATTTTGGGTTGGATATTGAGCAAGCTTTGGTAGATTCTGATTTTGCTGCGCCGACAATCACTTGCAATACAGTCCGACACCGGACTATTGTTGCTAAGGCAATATAGCGGTTTTCAGTAGAGTGAAGTACAGATATCGGGTAGGACACGGCAGTGCCGTGTCTAAAGCTGTATTTATTTAATTCGATTGAAAACTGCTATAAATGGTAAAGTTGCAGAGATATTATTCAATCCTTGGGGCGGTGCGTGAGTGTAAATAGTCTAATCTGTGGATTTTAAAATTTCTGCGATCGCGCCCCCTACCGATAAATAATTCCGATGCTACCGGATTTGATATTGGACAGCCGTAGAAGCTATTCACAGCGCCATTTGTTAGACATTTTGATAGAACCCTAAAAGTAGGACATCTTCATGAACCCGACAGCCCCCTCTCAAAACGTCATCGATTGTTTGCAGGTTATCTTGGATGCCACTGCATCGAAAAATTACGAGCTTTTTACCACAGTCGGTGATGCAGGCTACAAAGCGGGCATTACACAACAAATGTTTGACGATGTTAGCGAGCTGCTCGCTTCACGCCTGCAAAAGGGATACTCTATTACTTATTTTGGTGAGATAAAACAAGGTAATTCTCCGATTTATTTGTGGAAGCTGAGTTTTGAAGATGGTGGAGATGAATTTGTGGCACACATGACAATGAATGGAGACAAAGTTGCTGGGATTTTCATCGAATAACATATCTTGCTTGACACGGTGTTTCACTGAATCTAACGCCGATCGCCCACAACCGTTAATCGAAACCGATCGGGCGGCACAAAGGTGATTCCCCGGCGCGCCGGACGAATTGGCCGATCGAGATTCGATACAAACTCACGGGAAGACAGCACCGTTGCTAAAACCAGCTTCATTTCAAACATCGATAACGCCATCCCGATGCAGCTTCGACTCCCCCCTCCAAACGGTAAAAATTCAGAGGCGGAAAACTTGCGATCTAAAAAGCGATCGGGATTGAATTGAGCGGGATTTTCGTAGGTTTCAGGGCGACGGTGCGCCAAATAGACACAGGGGATTAAAATCGTTCCCGGTTGATATGTATAGCCTTCGAGTTCGATCGTCCGTTTCACCTTGCGCGGCTGCGAAATTAAGGCAATTGGATAAACCCGCAGCGCTTCCTTGCAGACTGCTGTTAAGTAGGGCGACTGCGAAAGCGCGATCGGATCGGGATTCTCGCCCAATTCATCCAATTCCTGCCGCAACCTAGCAAGGCATTGGGGAAACTGATGCAGCCAGTAAAACGCCCAAGTCAACGCCGATCCAGTCGTTTCATGTCCCAATAACAACAGCGTCATCAACTGATCGCGCAATTCTCGATCGCCGATGGATTCGCCGGTGTCGTCGCGGGCCATCATCAACACCGACAGAATATCCGTGCGAGACGAATCGAGAGAATGCGATCGCCTCTCGGCAATTTCCGCATAAATCAGCGAGTCAATCTGCGCCATCTGCTGCAAAAACTGCCCCCACGGACTCCAAGATCCCAAATTTTGCTGCAACGGTTCAAAGAAAAATTGTATTGAGTACAGCTCAGAGGTAATCGCCTCTAAAAGGTTGCTGAGCAATTGTTTCAGGCGTTCGTAGCGCTCTCCCGGCACTAATCCAAACACGACTTGCAAGATTACTTGCAGCGAAATTTCTGACATTTCTTCGCGGACTGCGATCGCATCTGGGGCTTTCCAGTCGATCGTGTGCTTTTTCGTCAAATCAACAATCAAATGCCCTTGACTGTGCAACTGTTCCCGATGCAGCGCAGGCATTAATAGCTGTCGCTGTCGCAGATGTCGTGGCCCTTCATTCATAATTAGGGATTCATTTCCCACCAGGGGGCGAAATATGTTGGTCACTTTGCCAAACTCAAAGGCATCGGCTAACGTCGTAAACACCGCCTGAATCGCTTCTGGACGGCCCAGAAACACCACGGGGGGCGAAGAGGGGCCCAACACGCGGGCGGTAAATGTATCGCCGTATTTGGCCCAGGAGCGATCAAAAAATGCGATCGGGTCAGCTACCAGCGAAAGCGTTTGGAACAGAGCAGGAGAACGAGATCCGGTAGGCAGCGTCATTGCAAAACTGGCGATACACAATCTTTCTAGTGTATATCGATCGACCTTGCACCCTGAAATTTATCTGCGATCGATCGCGAAGGCAAGTAGCAAAAATAGTAATGCTATCGGGATCGATCGCAGATTGTATGGCTAGCTTCCCAGCCTAAACTGCTAAAAATTGTAGTTTTAGATGAAATGGATGCTAGCGATCATTTGTTTGGCATTCTGCTCACGAAAATCAAATGACTTTGGGATACAATTGTTGTAAAAGCTGGTAGCCAGTTGGCTGAATTTGTTATGACATTAACATCCCTTGTTGTTCATAGCGACCCCGAAATTCTGGGGGGAACCCCTGTTTTTGTTGGGACTCGTGTACCAATGAGAACCCTACTTGATTATCTTGAGGCTGGTGATTCATTAGACGTATTTCTAGACCATTTCCCTAGTGTCAGTCGGGAACAGACAATTGCAGCTCTTGAATTAGCAAAGGAAATGCTGACAGCCTATGCGAATCCTGCTTGATGAATGTGCCCCACGACCTTTAAAGCGTGAACTTGCTGATTACGAGATACGCACAGTTGTTGAGATGGGATGGTCAGGAAAAAAGAACGGTGAATTGCTGCGGCTTATGAGTCAAGAGGGCTTCACCATTCTGCTCACCACCGATCAAAATTTGCGCTATCAGCAAAACTTGCAGCAAGCTGGAGTCGCCGTTATTGTTCTTGTAGCATCGAGCAACAGACTTCCTGATTTACTTCCTCTAATACCAGATGCTCGTAACGTGTTGAATATCATTACTCCGGGGGAAGTGATTGAAGTCGGAGGTTCTTAAAAGTTTTTAGGCGACGCAGCACGACAACTCCCGCGCGCGATCGCACAGATGTTATGTGTTAGGAGCGGAGGTAGTCTGCTGCGGGTGATTGACACCGTTAGATCGCTCTATTCCTGCGAGGGTGGTTCTGCAGATTGTCTGGCTAGCCTCCCAACCTAACATGACTGTTTTACGCTCTACTCCCCAGCCATAGCCACCGAGTTCTCCAGATTCTCGAATGACTCGGTGACACGGAATTAGATAGCCGATCGGATTTTTACCGATCGCATTTCCTACAGCTCTAGCAGCAGTTGGGCGTGCTACCATTTGAGCTATAGTCTGATAAGTTGCGATCGCACCAAAGGGCAATTGCAAAAGTGCTCGCCAAACTTGGATCTGAAAGTTAGTGCCTTTTACCAACAGCGTTAGTGGTTTTTGCTCGCTGAAAGTTTCTGAATTGAAAATCCGGTCACGCAATGATTGAGTGGCTTGCTCATCACGAATGATTTCAGCGTTTTTCCATGCCAATCGCAGTCTTTGTTGGGCGGTTTGTTCGTCTGTTGTCTCCAAGAAATAAAGATTACAAATACCACGGGCCGTTGTAGCAATTAGAGATGTGCCAAACGGGGTATCATGAATGCCATAGCGAATTTGTAAACCTGCTCCGCCTGCTTTGAACTCCCCAGGTGACATTGCTTCCAAGTTCACAAATAAATCGTGCAATCGTCCGGGACTCGATAGTCTCACGTCCAATGTTAGGTCTAGAAGGCTTTTAGTCTGAGTGATTTTTGACTTGGCATATTCAACTGTCAGATATTGCAAAAACCGCTTGGGGCTAATGCCGGCCCATTGAGTAAATAGCCGTTGAAAATGATATTCACTAAGTCCTATGTGCTGGGCCACAGTTGCCAGATTGGGCTGGTTTAGGTGGTGTTGTCGCATAAAGGCGATCGCCCGAGCAATCCGGTGATAATCTTCGCTAGCATAGACACTCGCATTCTGCATCGAAATCATCTATCTAAGTCAAGGGAATTTTGATGTTTCCTTACTTTAGCCATAGAGTCGGCTCAAAGCCACCCGTTTCTTGCGGTGAATGCAATCAGTCGATTTTAGATTTTAGATTTTAGATTGAAGAGATTGAAGAGATTGAAGAGATTGAAAAAAGCGACCTCATATCGTTTCCGGTTGCATGGAAATGATCAAGTCAAGGTCGCGCAATTCCACATTCCCCCACGGATCACCTCCCACTCGCCATCATTCCGGTGTTACCGGAATTGATATCACCCTCCGCGCAACTGCGTCACCAAGTGAACTAATTCTGGTAAAATTAGCTTTTCCACAGCTAGTTTCACACCATTGCTAGAGCCGGGAAGAGAAAAGACTAACTTGCCTTGATACACGCCTGCAACTGCGCGAGAGGCGATCGCCCTCGAACCAATTTCTTGATAGCTCAAAAACCGAAATATCTCCCCAAATCCCGGTAAAATCCTGTCGAGCAAACTCTCCATCACATCATAAGTCGTATCTCGGGGAGCGATGCCCGTCCCGCCATTAAAAATGATTGCATCCACATCTTCACGCTGGGAAAAAGCCTGCATTTGCAATACAATTTTGGCCGCATCATCTTTAACAACAGTGTAAGCTACCACAGAGTGACCCGCATCTTTTAGCAACTTCTTAGTTAACAAGCCGCTACTGTCTGTTTCAGCCGAGCGCGTGTCGCTAACAGTAATGATAGCGCAATTTACGGTTATTTTAGATAAATCGGGGTGAGGAATTTGCGTCATATAACAGATGTTTAAGAAAAAAGAAAGAAGCAATAAGGAAGAGGAAATCAGGAAAAGGGAAGAGGGAATAAGTCATTAGTTAGTTGTGATTTGTTCGTTGTTAGTTATTCATTATCAAATAACTAATAACCAATAACCAATGCCCCCTGCCCCATTCCCCATGCCCTATTCCCCCTCAATTATGCCTTGCTAAATCCTAAGCCGTTTGTTTCCGAGTAGCGTTCCATGAAACGCATAAATCGATCCCATTCTGCGGAACTTTTCATTATATAAAGAGCTTCCAAACCTGCAGGCTGACCGTTGATGAACTTAGCATTAACCTCGCGAGTGATGAGTTCGCCTTCTTCGTCGATCATGTACATTCCAGTAATGTCTTCGGTACTGGTGCTGCTGAGAGCTTTGGGATTTTCAAAGATAAACGTGGCAGTGCCTTGCTCTCCGCTTTTAGAACGGGTTAGGCGCACTTCGGGCACAGCATCTTCGTCTATACCCCGAGAAAATTGAATTTTAGCCATAATCTGACAGTCGAACCTTAAGGATTGCTTAATTTCTTAATGTTTAATCATAAAACGATTCGGGTACTCGCAAATCAAGACTTGGGAGAGTGGGAGTGGGTGAGAGTGGGTGAGAGTGGGTGAGAGTGAGGGAATCGCAGACAAGGGCGAGGGGAGATGGGTTGATTTTTCTGAGATATTGCACCATTCTCAATAATCCTTTCAGGGCGGGCTCTCCTGCCCAACCCACAAGATAATCTAACCTGAGTTCGGGTTAAGCATAAGGGAGAAAAAAAGCATCGATATTGAGAGAAGGCTTCTTAGGATGAAGGCAATAAAGCGCACTTTCGCCGGGCTGGGTCGCAACCTGCCTCTGAGCAAAGATTATGAGGCGCTGCCGCCTAGCCCAGAAGCCTTCGTATATGTGTCCATGATCCGCCTCATGCTCAAGCGGCTCACCAAGCCAAAGCTGGCGAAACGCCAATTTCACGCCCTATGAAACACGCACTTATAGGGGTCGCCACAGAAAACCCAGAAAAAAAGTCAATTATAGGTATTGAACTATTATGTAGTGCGCTATATAATAGTGGTTGACTGGATTTAAAAATGGATAACAACTCGAACATCAACCAACGGCGACAGGTGGGGAGGCAGCTTTCGTTTGCCCTCTATAGTGCGTCGAACCGCGTCATTCGGCTCCATCGGCCCTTTCTTGAGCCTTTGGGCCTGACCTATCCTCAGTTTCTGGTCATGCTCGCTCTCTACGAGGGCACCCCGCGCACTGTTGGGGAAGTAGGGCAAGAACTCGGTATGGATAACGGAACCTTGACGCCGCTCTTAAAGCGCCTTGAGAGCGCGGGGTTGGTGACGCGCACCCGTGACCAACAGGACGAACGCCGCGTTCTTATCGATCTGACAGAAGCGGGCGAGGCACTCCGCGAGGCAGCGTGCTCGATCCCTGAAAAGATCGAGACGGCCTGCCGTCTCTCCGATGAAGACCTTGCTGAGCTTCGCGACACCTTGAACGGGCTAGGTCATCCCCGTTCGGCCAACGCCCCCGACTCGATTACCGAATGACCACATTTTTGGGATTCACCATGTCAAATACAACACCTGTACCAAGCAGCCCCATCGAATTAGCAAACGGGCCGTCGCAAACATTGTCTTTTAAAGAGACTGTGCGTGAGCGTCATTCTGTCCGGAGTTTCCTGCCAACCCCTGTCCCCGACGCTGTGCTCCGCTCGGTTCTGGAAGACGCACAACGCACACCCTCGAACTGCAACACCCAGCCCTGGCAGGTTCACATCGTCTCCGGCGCGACACGCGACGCGCTCAGCAAGGCTCTCCTTGCGGACGACGAGGCTGGTCGGATGACACCGGACTTCAGCTTCTCCACCGCCGATTTTTGCGGCGTCTACAGCGAGCGCTCAAAGGCGCAAGGGGCGGCTTACTATCAGGCGATTGGCGTCCCGCGCGAGGCGACCGAAGATCGTCGGCTCGCATCGCGATACAATCTGGAATTTTTTGGTGCGCCGCACGCCGCGTTGCTCTTCATGCCTTCCTTTGGCGACGATGTGCGAGTGGCTGGCGACATCGGAATGTACGGTCAGACGTTGTTGCTGTCGCTGACGGCGCACGGACTTGGCGGCATACCGCAGACGATGCTCGGCTTCTGGGCCGACACGATCCGCGAGCTGTTGGGCATCGATCCGTCCCTGAAGATGCTGTTCGGTATCTCGTTCGGCTATCCCGACAAGACGGCCACCGCCAATCGCTACCGGATCGACAAGGCCCCTATCGAAGAAAGCGTGACTTTCCACAATTAACAGACATTCACTAACAGACATTCACATTCAAAACGGAAGATTTACACGGAGGATTTACCATGAATAACACGAAGAAATTGAACATCGGAATCTTGGGCACTGGTCATATCGGGAAAACTTTGGCACGCAAACTCAGTGCGGCCGGACATGACGTGAAGGTGGCCAACTCTCGCGGCCCTGAGACGATCGAGGCCGATGTGCTGGCTTTCGGCGCACGCGCGGTCTTGACGGCCCAAGCGGTGGAGGACGTTGAGGTGGTGATCCTCTCGATCCCTCTCAACCGCATTCCCACAATCGCGCCGCTAATCGCCAACCTACCAGCCGAGACAGTCGTCATCGACACGTCCAATTACTATCCCCACCGCGACGACAAGATCGATGCCATCGAGGCCGGGCAGATTGAGAGCCTTTGGGTGGCCGAACAGCTAGGCCGGCCGATCGCCAAGGCGTGGAACGCGATCGGGTCTGGCTCCTTCGCCACCAAGGGCAAGCCTGCTGGAAGCCCTGACCGTATTGCCCTCCCTGTGGCTGCTGACCGCGAGAACGATCGCTCCGTGGCGATGGCCCTCGTCGAAGACACCGGGCTTGATGCTTTCGACGCGGGCACGATCGCCGATTCGTGGCGTCAGCAACCCGGCACGCCCTGCTATTGCACCGATCTCGCGCGCGAACAAATGGCGGCAGCGCTGGCATCTGCCGACGCATCGCGATCGGCAAAGCGCCGGGACTTGGCAGTTGCAGTGATGCAAGAGCGGCTTGGTGACGCCACGACAAATCCGGATGCCGATTTCGGGGTTCGTCTGAGCCGTGCGATTTATATGTAACGTGAGTTCGGGATAAGAAAGGGACAAGCAAGTAAGCTAAAAGTCATCACACCAAAGCTTTACAGGCTCGTCCCATGATTAGCTTAGAAGAACTATTTTGCGCTGTCGATGATTTCTGCCAAGTTTTTGAACCCAGATTGGGATTCAACTGATTACAAAGCCAAAGTGCAATATGAAAAATAAGCTGATGCCACTGATGGATAAGCTACTAACGCGCAAACGCTCCATCATTGAGACGATTATCGACCAACTAAAAAACTTCTCTCAGATTGAGCATTCTCACCCGTCGCAGTCCGGTCAATTTCTTAGTCAACTTGGTCTGTGGATTGATTGCCTATTGCCTTCATCCTAAAAAGCCTTCTCTCAATATCGATGCCTTTTTTCTCCCTTCTGCTTAACCCGAACTCAGGTTAATCTACTCTTTGTGGAACAGGCCGGAAAGCCTGTTCAGCGAGAATGGTGCAAGATGTGAGTTCACTCTAACAATTCTAGATTTTAAAGCGACAAAAAATTAAACACTACCAAAATATACTAGGGTGTCCTACCGGACGGGTGGCGGAATTTTTGCAGGGGCCGAATTATATATTTGGCACTTCGCCAGAAATCTTGCGGCCCCTGACAAAAACCCCGCGCTGGAAATTAGATTTTAGATTTTAGATTGGACAAGCTCGAGCACAAGTTCCTTGAAAAGTAGCTTGACAGCTTTGGCCGCTACACGCGATCGCACTAACCGCACCGGGCGACCGCTGAGTTTTTCCGCATCCATGATTTCTCCGAGCCGATCGCCTATGTCATTAGCAAGACGATTGCGAACAGGTTCAATTCTGGTGAAAATCCATTGCCAAAGCGCACGCCGACACAAATCACTACCGCCGCTAACTTTTGATTTATGCAAATCACCGCTAGATTCTTGAGATGGAGCATAGCCCAAAGCCTTACAAAATCGCCGAAGTGACAAATGCCGCTTGGTAGGTTTACCAGAATTTCGGCCTTTACGAATCTTCACATCTGGTTTACCATCCAACAAATAATTTTCAAACGGGTATATTTGCGACAATAAAAGAGCCTCAACGCGGCGACCAAACCCAAAACGGGCAAAAACTTTGCGGTAAGGCAAAAACTGCGGCTCTCCAACTAACTTAGAAAGTTCAAATTCTAAAACCATCTCTTCTCTCTGAATGTCACAGATGCGCGCAGCGTGTCGCCGAAGTTCGTCAGTAATTCCAAGTCCAATCGAGTTTTCCAACATCAAATCATACTTAACCGAATCTCGCTGTTCGCACAACCATCCCCAGAGGAGCGGAACTTTTTCGCCAGAACGCACCGATCGCACCAGAGCAACTTCAGGAAACTGCCAGGCTAAATCTTGGCGAGCACGGTTGATGATGGGTGATTGAACGCGATTGAGATGAGAAAGTCGCAAAACCAGGCGTCTAATTTCGACAATCGTTTGCGATCGCACTTGAACAAATCGCCGAGGAGCGTCAATGTAATCCCAACCATAAATCGCCAGGGCAAGCGCATCAGCATCATCATCTTTATCAGGCAGTCCAAGATGATGCTCACGAAATGACCGAAGTTCCTTGTGACCGACAAGCCGCACTTCTACACCAGCCCGTGCAAGCTGAGTTCCCCACAAAATTTGATAATTTACCCCCGTTGGTTCCATCACTGCGATCGTGTTATCTGTGTCACCACCAATCAATGCGAGCAGCCCAGTAATTCCAAAAGCCGTAGCTTCAAATTTGTGAAAGTCACAATCATAATAAAATTGTCGAGGTTCAGTTGGTTTCTCTGTTAGAAGACAAGCAGAAACTGAGGCCTTGCTAATATCAAGTCCAATAATTTGCATTAAGTTTTTTTAGGTGATAATTTTCCAAATCCCCATAGCAAAGCTTATGAATCACCCAAAGGCCAGAAGCCTAATTCACTCTTAAAGCTATAAATTGCAGGGGAAAATTGCAATCAATCAAATAGTAACCGAGCTTATGAACTCACAAAAGCCATTAGAGCTTGATTCTTTGTTAAAGCCCTAAGTTACAAACTGATTGACTGACGGATGATTTGGACTCAATCCGCTACTCAAAATGAGTTTCGGCCGCTAAGTCACACAGCCATCATCAGGCGGTTATTCAGACGAGAAAGGAATCGCACCAGCAAAACTGTGCCAAGCTTCAAAGGAATTTTGAGCTTGAGTCAAAATACCACCCGAACAACGATTATCCCAATCAAAATCACGAGGAATATCCGAAACATTAGGAGACTTAACCACTAAGAACTCCGCGAATAAATCCTCCAAAAACCAATCATCCAAGCACAAAATATCCCAAATCTGAGTAAGAGATTTGAACTTGCGGACACGCTGACCAAGACTAAGAAACCAACCGCCACCAGGACACTTGCACAAATCAAAACAAGCAGCTTGAGCAAGTGCTAAAACTCTTTTAAAACTCGGACGATTAACAGGATTAATGTCTTTAGCTCTGTTAATCATTTCAGTCTGAGCGCGAATGCGAGATTGCATCTGCTCATTATTCTCACGAAGCCGTGCAATCTCAGCTTGAGCAGCAGCCAATTGAGATTGCAAGTCAAATTGTTGTTCCATATCAAAACTCATGAGAAGTATCTTCAGAATCAAAAGGGATAGAGTCAATCTCTTCCTCCGCAACAAACAACTTCAGAAACAGATTTGAAAACTATAGGCTTATCACCGATAAGCAAAGAGCGAGAGGTAGGGTCAATATGCAAACGCCCTAAAAAGTTTTGAAGTTTATCAAGCTGTTGTGTTGCTATTTCTATTTTTTTCTCCAAAGAGTGAAGCGTTTCTTGTCTCCGGGAAATATGATTCTCCAAATCATCAAGCTTGAGAAGCATCTGATTTTCAGCAGCCGACTGGTGCAACAACTCATCAATCTGAGTCCTTAAAAAAGTATAGGCTTCAGAAAAAATCTCTGCATCAGAGGAAATTTCGATGTCGGCTTTACGGTCAAGCTGTCCCCAGGAATTGCGCTTGTATATAGGAGCGGTAATTTTAACGTTAATCATTGCAATAATTGGTAGTTGGTAATTGGTACGGAAAAAGCGATCGCCCTTTATGCTCCAAAAAGCGATCGCGCAAAGGAGCAAGATAGCAAGCTAGATGGAAACGAAAATCAAAAAGCATCACCTCCTGGAGGCGAACGAGCAGCGCCAACGCCATCAGCCAAGCGATGTTTGTAGCAAGGTATCGAAATAATGCGATCGGGAGCAATGTGAGTAACAGTGCTGCCATCACAGGCAATTGCAGGGACAGCACCACAAGGACAGCGCTTGACATCTTCAGCTAGCGGCCAATACCACTCTTCGGGGCAAGGTGCCCAGTAAACCATAGAATCTAAAGAAACTCCCAAAGGCTCAAAATTTTCAGCATCCCAAACAGACATCGCCTGACGAAAGTCATCGAGGCAATCAAAATCATCAGGGTCTGGCGGTTCATCAGTTGCCAGTACCTCGAAATCAAGCAAAGTCAGTTGCCCGTCGGCATCAGCTTGATAGTGGATTTCAGGCTGAGGGAGGAAGTAGCGAGCGAAAAATCTAGAAGAAAGAGCAACACCGGGGGGAGTTTTGGCCGCTGGTGCGATCGCCTCTTGAAATAAATCAGTTTCGACAGCGGGGAGATTTTCAATCAACGCCAGGAGCGGAAGCTCGACGCCAACAATCGCATCGATCCAAGTTTGGCGGCAACGCCGATCGCCCAACGGAACAATATCGAGCTCACAGGCGATCGACTTGAGTTCACCAAAGGTCTTTGCTTGAAGCTGTACGGCAGTGTAAGTGTACATAGGTTAAGGGAAAGGGCTTGAGCGTTGTAACACAAGCCCAACGAGATTTACAGGGGTATCTGAATGCAGTCATGGCAGACTAAACGCAGGAGAGTCCAGCGGGCAACTACCCGGAAGCTAGCTGGAGGCCTATGTTGTATCTACCTATCCATAGTTTAATATGGAAAGTCTGTATCTGTCAATATTAAACTATGGATTCATGCTAATATGAATCCAGAAACCAACAGTCAAAACAGCCAAGAAGTCACATTGAAGGGACTAATAGAGCAAGCTAAAACTACCCAAAGACAGTTAAGTAAAGATTGTGGCATCGCTGAAGTAACCATAAACTCATGGGTTGCCGGCAAAATCGTACCCAGATTCGATAACGCTGTCTTGGTAGGTCGCAGGCTAGGGGTATCTCTAAAAGTTCTAGCAAAGTCAATGCACATAGATGTAACGGGAGTGCCAGACGACTATAGCTTGATAGATCTCAAAAAAATCGCAACCAAGCTAGGCATTGAAAAAATAGAAGACTTACCTGAAAGCTATGAAATCTTGAAAAAAATGAACGATCGCAGCTAACCAACTCCCGCACCATCGGGACGAACATGAAAAGCAAGCTGCCGGATGGGGCAACGACAGCTTTTCTTTAAACACTTAAAACACCATGAACAAAATTGACCTAGAACAATATGCTGCTGAAATGAAAGAACTTGAAAAAGCAGATTTAGCAGCAGTTTACATTCATCCATTCGCAGCAATAGCCATAATCAGACAAATTCAATTAGCTACACGAATTCAATTAGCCTACGTTGATAATAGGGAATTAGAAAAAGTAAACAAAGCCTTGAATGAGGCTGCAATCAAGACAGCGAAAGGGCTTCAAGAATTATTTGATAAAAATTCAGAAGTGTACAAATCGCTAGAAATAGGATGGAATATAGAACGCAATCGCGCAATAAGACATGAACAGTAGCCAGCTTTCACTCTTTGACACAAGCGCCGCTACCGGAAGTGCATATAAAGCCGGTGACTGGGTAAAGTTGCGGAGAAAGCCAGCAGTCGCAGCATGGGTTAAACGCGGCGAAATTTTCCGAATCAGCCAAGTACACCCCATCAACGGCAGCCTGAAATTCTGGAATCCCCACATCAATCAGTGGGATTTTTTGTATCCAGAGGAAGTTAAATTAACTGTCGAGCCTGTTGTAGAGGAAATATCCCCCGCAGAGCAACCAATAGCAGAGCCTGTTGTAGGGGAAATTGCAGCGGCCAAGTTAATTGTCGAGCCTGTTGTAGGGGAAGTTAAAACGACGCAACTAACTGTCAAGCCTGTTGTAGGGGAAATTGCAGAATTAACTGTCGAGCCTGTTGTAGGGGAAGTTGCAGCGACCAAAAACTACTACAACTGTGACAAAGGATACAGCGGCAACGGCTGGCTCGAAAGCCACTACAAAATCCGAGTTAACGGCAAGCAACATTCCATCAACTGCCCTGAAACGGGATGCACGGGCCCTTACTACAGTTACCGCTGGATGGAAGGAAAGCGGCAACGGGCGAAATACTGTCCAGGAAGTAAATGCCCAGCAGTCAGAACAGCTCTCAGGAGCGGCGAACCAATTAGTAAAATCTTAGAAATTATCAACCAATGAAAATCTCAGAACTTCAAACTCGCTACGGTCTCGCCAGCAAACAGTCTGTGTACGATCGCATGAAGGCGCTGCAAATAAATCCAGTCAGCCGTGGGGAAATATCCAGTCAGGCAGTGGACGAACTGGACAAACTGCACAAGTTTATGAAAAGCAACCCAGGAGCTAAAATCTGGGAGTTTCCAAGGAATGTAGAATCTTTGTCTAGTGGACAACTAGACAATTCCACTGGACAAATAGACAAGTCTAGTGGACAACTAGACAACTTTAATGAAACGCTACAATTAGTTGAGGCGATCGCCCGCCACTTCGCCGCCAACCAAGACCCGCTGGCAAACTACAAAGCGCTGGAATATGCAGCCAATCACATAATCCTGCTACCGAGTTCCAAAATCAAAGAACTGACAGGGGCAAAACCTAGCAAAAGTCAGTTTCAAAGAGGAACTTTTATTTTTACCAAAACAGACAGCAAAATCGGGCGAGAAGCAGCTTGGAGGGTTCAGATGACAGCTAACGCATTCAGAGATGCAATGAGAAGCAAAACCGCAAACAATACCCGCTGGTTAGATCCTTAAGAGTCAGACACATCATCCCAATTGTCCCTACAACAAACTCTACATTAGCAGCTAGTAGCGACGCTGGTAAAACTTCAGAGCGCAAGCCAAGCACCGAGCTTGATAGCGATAAAAATCGCGTTCGCGTTTTAGCCGCGCAATACGCTGAAACAAAACACGGATAAAATATTGTCTCTTCATACAAAATATAAAACTAAATCAGACATATTATCACATTTGATGTTTTTTTATGAGTTATACCGGGTATCACTCACCCCGGTTGGCCTGCGGCGCCCTAAATCTTCACAGGCGCGGCCGGGAGGGCGGGCCATAAGCCGGCTCCCCCCCCGGCCCACGTTCTTAAGCGATCGGTTTATCACCGATTTAATTTTTTATAAGATATCTCTGCAATTCGTTTACAAGCTTCTTCGGCAATATAAGTAGGTAAGTTATCTATTTCTAGAAATGCAGATTTCAATATACGAGTTAACTTTTTCGTATAAACAGATTTTTTTTTCATCTCTTAATCATCAACTAAAGGACGAGCTTGAACAGGTGGATACTTATCAGTATATTCTAAATACCAATGAATCAAATCTGCTAAATCAATCATTTGTTGACGAGTTAAAGAAATATCAACAAATGAATATTTTTTTTCTTCGCTCTCAACTTGGCAACATAAAGTACCAATATACTGAGCAATCAAATTATCAGGAATTGCACAATTGCCAACCAAAACTCTAGAATCAGATTTCAAATAAAACATAGAAAAGAATATTTTTTACAAATTATAACTAATTCTGACCATCTTTCAACCCTCTTATCCCAGCCCACCATAAAGCAGTCGGGGTGCCGCTAGAATCAAACAGCTCATAATTTGAATCATAGTCAGAATCAATCTCACGCACAAACCAGGCAGTCTGCTGAATATTACCCCATTCTGTAAATCGCACGGCACCATGCTTTACAGACTCACGATGGACTATATAACTCCCATGAAGCACAACAGCACGACGAAGCCGACGAGGAATCAATCCCTCAATCTTATAAAAAAGGCGATCGGTAGCGCTACGACCTCGAATCCGACGCTTCCAAATTTGGTCATAAGTTGAAAATTCACTAACACCCCAGGGGTAATTATGAGTTTTAGAAAACTGAGATAACTCTTCTAATATCCAGTAATTCTTGAACCAAAACGCATCAGCCCACTGCAAGTGAATCTGCAATCCAATTTCAAATTTAAGTTGAGGATGTTGGGAGCGCAGCGCTAAAACCCATTCAGAAAACTTATCAAAAACTTGAGGGCGATCGAAAGTCGAAAAAGGTTCACTAATTATTACAGTCGAACCCAAGGGTAAATTCTTGAAAAACAAATCTAATCGTTTTAATTCTATATCAGGACGACTAAATATTAAATAATTATTGGTAAACCAATCATCAAGCGTAAACACTCTAAAGTGAGATTTGCGCTTATCACCATAATCAATTCTATGAGCAAAACAATTTGACTGCTTGCACCATTTAAGAAGCCGAGGATAAGGTTTCGCGTAATCAGACCTCAATTGATACTCAATAACAAAATAATTAAAATTATTCTCGATATTCAACCAAGATTTTCTCAACTTCATAGAAGGAACATCTTGGTCAAAAAGTCGAACAGAATCAACAACTGTACCTAACTCTAAAGGCAAATTAAATTTTTCAACAGGTTTAGTTAACCAATTTTCAATAGTTAACACATAAGCAATTAAGCCAGCAAATAAAATAATATTTAAAAATAAGCCAACTTTTAAGCCTTTAAAAAACAATTTTATCATTTTACTTTGTTACTCCAACCAGGACGCCAACCCCTGCACTCCACATCAGTAAATTCTGCATTCCAATAGCCTTTATCCCAGCCCGACGAACTTTCTAAATCCTTCCATTCTTCATCATTTAACTGCTTAAATCGATTGCCAGCAACTAAATGATGATACAAAGCACGAGATTGTAAAAAAGATTCAGAAATTTTAAAAGGATTATATTCAATCTTTAAACCATCAATATCACTGTAAGAATAGCCAATTAAAAAACACCCCTTAGATTGAGATGCAAACTCTGAAGGACTTGCCCAAATTGTTTGCAGCCAAACCTTTTTACCATCGCAATCTGGAGGAGTACAAGGTACCACTTCAGGAGTCCAAAAATTATAATGGCCACCATCTTCAAAACACCCAGAAGGAGCACCGCTGCCATTATTGCCCCAACAAAGCATATATGCCTCATAATTTTTTAAAGCATTTCTTTGAGAAATTTCATAAACTTGAGCATAATAATTATCACATTCCTCCTGAGAAGCAGGATTAATAATCCCTGCAATAGCAATAAGAACCGCAACAATTGGCCACAAAGTAGCCCCAATAGAACCGAGAGTAAACCCCACTAAATAAGCAGCAGACCTAGCACTCAACATCGAAGCTGAAACCACAACGAGCGGCGCAACTTCTGCAATCAACAATCTCAACCCACCAGCTAATTTTGCAAAGCGAAGCAACATAATTACCTCCTACTCGCTAACCGCCAAGCCTTGACTAAACCGGCGATGAGCATAACAGGTAATCCAGTGCTGTACATCACCACCGCAGCGTACCTCATAATCGGCGAATTCACCGAATCAATGGCACTAATCATTAATGCCGGAATCCGTATAGAATCAGGAGAACTTGGCATCAAATCGAGAACTTTATCAGACAAAGCAAGCCCACCACTTTTATTGAGCAAGCAATCATATTGCTCAAGTTCAGCAGCAGTCAGCGGTCGCCGCCAGGTATTAGCCAACCAAAAAGCATCAGGGTTAGCTTGTGACTGACTGCCGCTAGAACTGACAAGCTCCAGGGGCTTATCCTCAGCGCGTATATCACGAGTGTAAAAAGCCTGACAAAGACCAGTCAAATCAGTTCCAGGCGGCACATTCCCCATACCGTAAGCAGTGGAAATCATCTCACTGGTATTAGTCTGAATCATCTGAAAGGTGCACCAAGTGTACATTGGAGGCGGGGGTGCGGTAGCAATGTATAAAGGAAGAAGAAACATATTAATCACTAAATATAAATTTAATCCCAAGACCCATTATGACAAAAGGTTTAAGCGCATTTACGATCATCCCAGGAAGACAAATCCTTTCAAACTCCAAACCAGCATTAATTTGAAAACAGCCATCACCAATATTATCGAAATACGCTTGCTCGGCAGCGGTAGGGTTAACTATATCGATCGGGAACTTCTGGCTCATTTGAAATGAAAGCGGTACCGGCGCGGGACAAGTCAACCCACCAGCGATCGCCCCAGGAGTCTGAGCCAACATCAAAAAAACTCCGAAGGCAGTCACACCCAAAAACTTAGCATTTTCCAAAATAGTGCGGTGACGCGGCTTCATCCGCAACTTACCAGAAGCCAATTGCGATTGAATAAATTTATCAAAACGCTCTACACCCATAAACTCTTGAAGCATCGCCAAAGTAGCACAGTGGCGCCCAATAAACAAAATTGACTTTTCAATATCAAGATGAAGTATCAGGCGAGGAACCGTAATCGGCCCATATATATAACGTTTAAAAAATTCCACATCTTGACGTTGACGAACAAACTTTAATTCTCCAAAAACAAAACCATTAAGAAACTCAGGAAAATCAGAAACAGAACAATTAGCTAACTCTTTCATAATCGACTCAGCACGATCACGTTTGAACTCAACCTCAAGTCGATCATAATCTATCCCATTTATATTTTTCTCATAAATCCTAACAAAACGACTAGATTCGCGAGAGCCTAAATATACAGTTGTAAAATCTTTAGTGCTGCCAGTATTAGAAATCCTACGCACAGTACGATAGCCAAAAAGAAGACCATCCTCAACAAAAGATTCCCAGTTACGCATTGACAATCTAGGAACACCCAAAGGAAAATCTAAAGCAATGTCAATTCTATTGGCAATAAATTCTAACTCAAATTGACAAGAATATAAAAGTTCAGAAACTTGATGAAAATTCAAAGTAGAAACTAAAGAACCTTTCAAATCAACATAGTAAGCATAAGATTCATCAAAAGCACCGGAAGCAGGATAACGCATAGCCATTAAACTACCTTGAAATTCATAAGCTTCATGCCAAATCTTGTTTGCAAACATAAAATTAGTATCTCTAGGGTCTTTTGACTGTTGCTCTTTTTTTTCAAAAGGCAAACCAATAATTTCTTGAATTTGCTTAAGAATATTAGGACGATAACTTAAAACTTGAAAGCGCAGCCAATCAATACTAATATTACGAGGTAAGTGTTGCATACTACTTAAACATTTGAACGGGTAAATAAAACGAGCCTGCGAAACAAACAAACGCTATCAAAGGATTTCTAGGTAGAAACACATTAATCATTAATGAACTAATAAAACACAAAATTAGTCCGATAAACACCCTCCACATTATTTTATACCCATCTTTACTCTGTTTATCTAATTTATCCCATATTAAACACTCCCTAGTAATTCTCAAGTCTAATTTTTTCAATCCAGGGTAACTAGCGGCAGGAAGCATATTCCACAAAGGAATCAATTTCTTCTGAAAAATATGAGGCCCTGGAAAAGGAATGTCACCCTCTAACTTCCAAGCAACGAAAGGATAATTGTTACTAGCTTCATAAATCCGCTTCTTCTTGAATCTATCAGCTTTATAATATTGGTCTAGTTTCTCTTCAATTTCGTCGAAACTATGACCTTCATCAAGCAAATCCTGTGCAGAAAGTTCAACTGAGCAAGCAGAATCAATTATATAAGGCTGATAACCAAAAGACTTATCAAGCGACACTTTATCATCCTGTTTTTCCAACAAACCAAAACTGTCATAAATTTGAAAAGTTAAATTATCTAAAGCGCTGATAATTCCTTTCCAGTGTTTCGTAGCAAGCACCCAAACCTTAACAGGATTTTTGCGAACTTTAGGGTCTCTGAACCACACCTCAAACTCACTTGGCATGAATAAATGACAGTCCTTAAAAAGTAAACGCTCGTTACCTAATTCTTCACTCCAAATAGTAGTCCCCTCAGCGTATAAAATTTCTGAACAAATTTGATGAAGTGATGAATGCACCTGCGTAGGATATTGCGCCGCATACACTATATGCTGGCACATCTTGCGATTATTAGCTACTGCGTTAAAGGCTTCAGCAGGCAGAGTCCAGGACTGCGCGCTAGGAGCGTACAAACCCATCTCATCCAGCAAAATTACAGCCCTGCGAATCTGTAAAAATTGAGCAAAGTTTTTGTTGCTAGAAACGTAATAAATAATGCCTTTAGGAATGTTAGCCCAAAGCCATTTTAAATTGTTGATTTTACAGTAATAAGCTAGGGGCAATGGGTCGAGGTTAAAATTAGTCACTAACCGAAGCTTATATTTTTCGGCTATCCGCAATCCATGCTGTAACATCAACAAACTCTTACCCCGCCCAGGAAGTCCGTATATAGCGGTGAAAGGCAAAGTAACCTCCTTTAAATTAAAAGGCGATCGCCAAACACTCGCGATCGCCTTATCTAAATGGTTACGCTCCGAAATCTAAACGCGGCTTAAAACCATGTTTAGAACGCGAAGCGTAACCATAAACCCCATCGGGGCCAACGCGACCCCAAACGCCGCCAATCCAATACCATCAATGGCTTGAATCATCTCAATTGCATTGGTCACACCAGAAGCAATACTAGCAGCAGCAGCAGCAGCAGCATCACCACCAGGGTCAGCAAAAGCACCGCCAGCAGTTAAAACAGCCCCACCAACACCTAAAGCGGCACCAGAAACAGCAACAGATTGAGCTACTTTACTGTTCTGAGATTTCCAAAAAAGTTCATTAAGCTTACGAACTTGCTCAGGGTCAATAGATGAAAAAATCTCACCTGCAACCTCATCTTGAACTCGATCTTGAACTTGAACCATATTTACCACCCAAAAAAATTAATGAATTGAGAAAACCAGGGACTAAGCACCAATACCGCAGCCCTGAATCGGTATCTCGCAGCAGCATCAACTACTGAATCAATAAAGTCTTTCATAAGTCAATCAATAAACCTCTTGGCTAACACAATAAACGCATGGGTAGAGGTAGCAGCTAAAGCAGCTTTCATTGCCCAATCCATTGAGAACTCAATCACAGGCTTGATATCTTCTTTGATGAAATTCATCGCCTCAGCAGCACTACCTGCAATGCTGGGAGCAGCCATCAAGTAAACCGAAAGAAAAGCAGCGCTCCACATAGTTAAGACCTCATTCTTATAGCTATGCCAAAAGCACAGGCAATCGCCATACTGCCAAAGTGGTCGGCAATAAAATCTTGAGTTGACAACCGCATATTTTCAGCAAATTGTTCAGGCGAACCAAGAACAGTCGATATCCTCTCCACTGCTTGAGCTCCAGTAATCCGATCGCTTGCTAATGCAACGCTGTAAGTATCGCCCAAAAACCAAAAACCACAACCGAGAATAATAGAAAGTGCGGCCAAACGGCGAGAATGACAACCATTAAATCGATAGGCATTCATTGGCACCTCAATCAATAAACAGTCGAACTATCCGAAGAATCAACGCAAGGCAGAAAAACTGAGTTAGTAAAATAAAAAGGTTAGACCAAAGAAAGCTAACGATAAGTGATATCAAATCATCATTGCTGTACGTGGTCAGGAGTATCATCCAATTCCTCCTCTTCGTCGCCATCACGAGAAACTTTAATTTTCGACCACTGAGTTTTCGTGATATTAAACAATGCAAAGTAATCCTTGAAAACATCACTAGGAGTAGCGCCAACTGCCTTAATCCACCCATCCCAGTAAGGAGTAGGATTATTGCCATTGCCAACCGCAGCAGGTTTTAAAGCGAGAACAAAACTATAATATTCTCCCTCAATTAACTTACTAATATTGAGCGAAGGAGTGACGCCGACCTTACAGTTGTAGGGATTGGCAACTTCTGACATAACCATATCAAGCGGAGTCTCAACAGAAGTTGCACCGTTATATTTTGTCAACGGCATCTGACCCGTCTGTAAATATGGCAAAAACAGGAAGGCTTTATTATTGCCAGAAGCGTTCAACTCCGAACCGCCCCATCGAGCCCAACACAAAATCACAGGATAACCCGGGACGTTGGTTGTCTTCATTCCCTGACGAGCAGTTGTTTCAGGGCCAGTATCCCCAACGCGGAGAATACTGGAAATTAACTCACGACCTTCTTTAGTTACAGCCATTACTTAGCATTCTCCTTGTAGCGGCGCCACATTTTATCCCGCCAAGATTCTCTAGGAGCAGGTGAAGGAGTATAGGTAGGTTTGGGCAGAGGGGTATAGGTAGGTTTAGGCGCAGGAGTCGCAACCGGTGGCGGTGGCGGCATTGTCGTAGTGCTTGCGATCGAAACCGCTAAAATCAGTTCAATCATTTTATTGCCCAATCAATAAATCCATCTTCAGAGAGATACATAGTCAGCACAACAGTAATGCCACTTATCTTTTTGGCAACCCATTGCTTTAAATAAAGGTGTTTACTAAAATTTAAGTGACGAATTGAGAAAGATTATGAGGAGAGTTGATGTATTTGTATTGGCAGTGTTATCTCGAAAAAATAGACTATCTCTATCAAGCATTGTAGAAGAAGTAAGAGGAATCAATTTAAGTAAACCACCGTCACGAATTGGAATTTACAAAAGATTAAATGTGTTAAGAACTCAAAATTTAGTGAGCTTCGAGTGGAAGCAAGGAGAGAAAATCTACATAATTTCTGAAGAAGGTCAAGAAAAAATTAGTGAATTTATCAATCAATTAATAGGAATATCAGCATGAGTCAAAATAAAATCAAGTGGCTAGCAACGTTATTAATGGTGATTGACCATGTAGGTTTTTTGCTAGAAATAGAACCAATGCGTATTGTTGGTAGGTTAAGTTTTCCACTGTTTGCATGGGTTCTAGTTCAAAATTGGAAACGACGGGAGCTAAATAGTAGTGCTAAACCTTTAATTACGAGACTAATATTGTTTGGAATAATTAGCCAAGTTCCATACGTAATACTATTCAACAAACTAAAGTTTAATATATTAATTAGCTTTGCGCTGGTTGTAATAATATTCACACAAATCCACAAAGCTCAAGCAAATAGAAAGCTAA
The DNA here is from genome assembly GCF_036705685.1 of Microcoleus sp. AT3-A2. NCBI lineage: Bacteria > Bacillati > Cyanobacteriota > Cyanophyceae > Oscillatoriales > Microcoleaceae > Microcoleus > Microcoleus sp. AT3-A2. The sequence goes on along the minus strand of NZ_JAUBVF010000008.1, from coordinate 35,963 downwards.
TAATAATGATACTAGGATTAGCAGCAGCTCAGTTGTGGGGAGTAAGCTACGGCTGGTATGCAGTCGCTTGCCCACTGCTAATGATTAACCTCAAAGGCAAAGGCGATCGGATGTGGTGGATTAGTTGGTGTTTGGTCAACGGAGTGTATGCAATAACATCAGGTTACTTGCTTCAGATATTTGCAATGTTGACGCCGCTGATATTGGCTTACCACGACCCAGCCAAAGACAGAAAACCAAATGCGATCGAGAAAAGATTTTTTTACTACTTCTACCCCGTCCATCTGGCAGGATTGGCAGCACTGAGAACAATTCTGTAAGGAAAAACCCATCAAATCTATTTTTCTATAGGCTCTTTCTTTTTAGAAAAAGGATTAGACAAAGCTTCATGAATAGAAGTCAGACGCTCCAACCTAAATAGATAATCATCTAAAGCATCCTCACTCAAAGAAGATTTAGCATTTTCCAAACCATCTCTACAGTGCTGAAGCAAGAAAGATATCTCAGACTGTAAAAAAACATAGTCTATAAGTTTCATAAATTCTAACGCTAAATGAAGGGTTCAAGAATCGAACTTGAAATCACAGCTCCTGACCGTGCATCGGTATCCAAGTTTACATTCTCCCAGAGTCCCCCAGAATCCATTGAAGGATTAAACAGCACCAGCTCCCTTCATCAAAAGTATAACACTGGGGATTCTTTGTACCCCAAGTTCTCCTCTCCCTTGTCTCCCAATTCCCTTAGACGATGTAGGGAGAGTTAATTGGCTCGGCCCGCTTTGTGGCTACCAGAGTTTGGTAGATAAGGGCGGATATCTCGCCGCGGGTGATGTCGTGGGCGGGGGAAAGCTTTTCGCGCGCGGGATAGTTGACCACGATTTTGCGCTCTGTGGCGGTTGCTATCTCGTCGGTGGCAAAACTGGGAATCTGAGCTCGATCGACATAAACGCTCAAAGAATTGGGGTTGCCGCCCGCCAACTGCAAGCCGTTTACCAAAGATACGATCGCCTGAACTCTAGTCAAATTCTGCTCCGGGCGAAACGTGCTGTCGGGGTATCCAGCCAAAAAGCCAGCTCGATTAGCTTGGTCGATCGCTCCCTTAGCCCAAAAATCCGCCGCCACATCCTTAAAAACCGTCGTCTCACGGCGCGGCACCAATTCAAACGCCTTCGCCAACATAGCCGCATACTGAGCTCTAGTTACAATCTCGTAAGGTTGAAAAGTGCCGTTGGGAAACCCGCTAACAATATTCATCTTTGCCATGCGATCGATAAAATCCTTAGCCCAATGCGTGCTGATGTCGCTGAACTTTCCCCCCCCAGGAGTCGAAGTTGGCGTCACATTGCCCAAATCAAATAAACCTTTCACTCGCGAAGAATTGAGCTGATTTCCCACCGCAAAAATCTTCACCCCAGTCGCGTTTTGCAAGTCGAATTCGCCGTTATTCTGAAAGATATTGCCACCCAAATCTTGAGCCGTACCAATATCTGGCAGCGACTTCCCCACCGCAGTCAAACCATCTTCAGTATTTTTTTCAATGCGATTCTTGCGCAAAATCGGCTTCGATTCCCCCGCTACAGCTATACCGGAGTGATTTTCCAAAATTTGGTTATCAGCAATCAAAGGAGCCGACTGAGCTTGCAGAGAGATGCCCACAACCGTCTTTTGAAAAATATTGCGCCGTATTACTCCCTTAGCAGTTCCCGCCGTAGTTACGCCAGCCGCTGAGTTTTCCACAAATATGTTGTCGAGAATCGCAGGATTAGCGGTTCCTGTGGCAAAAACACCTTCGCGCTTGCAAAGCGTGAAAGTGCAGTTAGCCACAGTCGGAGAAGTTGACTCAATCCAGACTCCCGTGCCGCGACTATCGAGATTCGTGACAGTTACTCCCCGCAATTCGGAATTAGTTGCTAGCAGTATCGTGATATTTTGACCCGCAGCGGTGGGACTTACAAATTTGCCGCTGCCTTGAATCAGAATGCCTCTACCTTTGTTAGCTTCATTGCCAATAACTTTGACTCCCGATGGAATTTCCAAGGGAAATTTTTCGCCACTAGCAGCGCTATAAGTTGCCGGTGCTAACTGAATCGTAGTTCCTGATGCAGCGCGGGCAATGATCGCGCGGGCTATAGTTTTGAAGGGGGCTGATTGGCTGCCGACTGCGGCATCGCTGCCTGTTTGCGGGTTGACGTAAAGTGTTGTCATGTTTTTGGCCAAGAGATAATTGGCGATCGAGCTTTTGTGCAATTTCCATTGTCTGGGAACTTGACCCCGGATCTATATTCACCTTTGATTGCGAAGATTATTTAATTGCACGATATCTGCAACATCACCCATCAGGAGCATTTGTGACAAGTTAAGAAAAAGTGCAAATTGTCAAGGGGGTAGAGAAAAAAAGGTAAAATAGGCTGAAACATCTATCTGGCAGGCAGTTGAGCTATAGTTGAACCAGTTATGAGTAGCAAAAAAAGAATTAACCGAGATCATGCAAAGAAAAAAAATCGTCTCCAAGTAGAAAATGAAGCGATCGCGAATCACCTGGAAGATTTATGGTAGTGATAAATATGTAGTGATTAGATATTCATTGGCTCGAAACATAGTTGTAATGATGAATAAAATACCAAATAGCACCCATATGGTTTTCTAACTTTTTAGAAAATCAAAGAGTCTTTCTTACGAGACGAGAAACACGTTGGCGCAAAGTATTATTAAATCTTTCAATGTGATTATTTTTTCCACTGTCTTTACCAACAGGCAGATGGCATTTGCTTGGAAAAATACAAGCATAAGCCTGCCAAAAATCTGTATAGCAAACAGCGCATTGTCGATATACAGTAGGTAGAGAATTCCAGAATTGTTTTGCTCGTTCTTCGCTACGATTGCCAATATAAAAACCAATAATTTCTCTGCTTTCTCTATCCATTGCTAACCACACCCATTGCTTATTTTCTTTGTAATCTACAAATGACCACAGTTCATCAAATTCAATATTAAATCTGACTTTTTTTTAGGTTTAACCTTTACTATGCGTTCGATTGAGGCATATTTATTATTTACGTAATCCTGTAACCATTTTTGAGAAACACCCGTGCTTCTAGCTATACCAGCCAAAGAAATCTTCTCTAAAAGAAGTCGCTCTATTAAATCTTTTGTTTGTGAGCTAATTACTTTGTTTGTGATATTTTAGACAAATTGGCAACTGCAACTTTGACATTTTTATTTTGGTTTCTTATCATGAATTTTACCATTTTCAACTATGTGATTTGAACCACAATCATGGCAGTCTGGTCGTAAAAATAGCATATTACATGACTCAACTAATGTTGGCAGATATCAAGAATTCCAGCAATAGTTACTTCTGATAGCATAAGTGTAACTAAATCTACATTGCAGCGCGTAAGTAAATATTAAAATCACAAAATTTGATTGTGTCATTTATAAAATTATCCTATGTATTCAATTACTGTAATTAAACTTCACTACATATTTATTACTACCGACTAAAAATACCTTTAACTTCGTCATAACTCAATCCTTCTTCTCGCCTAATTTGTGAGATGCTCGACTGTTGAACACGCGCATCAATATTTTGTTCGTATCGTTGAGTATGTCGTCTTTTTTTGTCCACAAACTTTAATTGTTCTGTAACATAACGTTGACAGTTAGTACAATAAAACTGCCGACGACGCACTTGTAAATATACACTCGCGACCAAAAAATGATAAATCCCTGACTAATATAGGTCGATCTTGGTGCAGTTATTCTGTATAATTATTACAGTGAAGACAAACTATTTTTGAAGCCAAAGCACCCAGTTTAAACTAAATTTATCCTTCAATTTGAGTGCAAGTTTCAACCTTGACTCCAGGCAAGTCTAATAAATAGTCCAAATGAAATCTCATTACTCTAACTGTATTGGTTGATCTATTTTACACCATAAACTTAGAAGAGCCATTAATTCTCGCACCAACTTTGTAATGACGCGGGGATAAATTTTGTTTACTATTTAAATGTGATGTAATTTTACCGAATCCCAGTGCAGGTAAAAGCGGCCCAGTAAAAAGGGTGAGAGAACGGCTTTAATTCTTGACAATATTTCTCTAAATTATTGCGAGATAGATAAATTTGTTTACCAATCTTATCATACTTTTTGTATTCTTCATCCCATTGCTGATAGTCTGAGGAACCGGAGGAGCAAGCCTTTCGTTCTGCCTGGGAGCTTTTGCGGAGCGCGTCGGTTTCTTTAAGTTTCTGTTTCAAAAGTTCTGTGAGTTGGGGTTTATAAATAGCAGCTAAGGTATTGCCCGTAAGCTCTCGCAACTTAACTTGAGCTTGTCTCATAGCTTCTGGGCGATTCTTTCCCTGCTGCCACTCTTGATAGTAAAATATCGAGAAAAGTGCTGTAGCTAAATCATCGACAGCCCAAAGCGTACTGATAACACTTCTGGCTCCCGCCGACAAAAAAGCAGTTGAAAAAGTGAGGATATCACCAGTAATTTCACTCAATCCCAATCCTGTTTCGCAGCAGGAAAGAAATACATCCGACAACTGAGGGAGACGCCATGCGGGAGTCATTAGCTGACCTAAAGTAATGCAGCCATCTCCTAAAATTAATGTCGATTCAAAGGGATTGTCAAAGCGCGACTGGGCGTGGTGGCTAGAGTGGAGGATTTGGACGGTTTGCGCTAGTTCTCGATAGTTACTAACCGTGGCTTGATGGCGACCTTTTAGGCGTTGATTGTCTGGGATACTATAAAGGACTGCGAGTTGCTCTCCTTCAAAGCTGGCGCAAGGCAAGTCGCCCGTCGCATCTTCAATAGTGCCACAGTTTAGGTTATTGCCGGGGGAAGGGCGTTGCTGGCAGAATTCTAGGACTTGACAACTAGGTGCGTAACGAATGAGAAATTTGTCTCCTAAATATCGGTTGTCTCCGATGGGTAGTGCAGCGAAGGGGATTTGGTGAAGGGCATAATGAGGAACTATAATCATTTCAGAAATTCCTTCTAAATGCCATAAGATTAGATCGCTCAAATTTAACTGTTTTGCCAGTTCAGTTAGGCTCTCAACTAACTGTTTTTTCCAAGAAACTTTATCGTTAACATATTGTCCTAACCAATTTTGGGAAATCCATCCGTGCAAAGCCTCAAATCCTAAACTAGCACAGCTTTTCAGGGTAATCTCGCTTTGCCGCACGACGAAGATAAAGGTGTCGCTAACAGTGGTGTAAAAGCTAATAATTGCAGTGGTGGGTTTGTCGATAAGCTGCTGGATGGATGGGAATTTGAGAGGATTGACTCGAATTTGACCGGCAAGCACCGGATCTAGGCGGCGGAGTTGTTCCCAAATTAGGAGTTTTTCAGCTTCCAGATCAGCTATTGTTTGATTGTAAGCTGCTAGGGCTGCACGGCTGTTATCAAGTTTGCTATTATCAAAGTCGTTGCTAGGTTGATTGCGCCCTCGTTCCTTGTCAATTTGTTGCTGTAGGCGTTCAAAATCCTGTAAATACTCTTGAATTTCAGCAGGAATTTCTGCACTTGAGTAGAGATCATTGCTTGCCATTAAGTCTACGAGGCGTTTAGAGCGCGAGCGCTCTACGTATTCAACAGCTTTATCTAACTGCTTATTATTGATGCAAGCTTGCACGATGTTTGCATAAATGTCGATCGCCTCTGCTAAAATTTCTTGGCGGCGAAATTCAGAAGTTGCCCAAGTACGGCTGGTTTCTACGGCTTCGATCGCATTACCGTATCCCTCAATGGCTAACTGCCAATCTCCAGCTATAAATGATACATTTCCTAGAGTGGTGCCAGCCTTCAGGCAATCAACTGGGAAAGCAGTTGGCGTGAAGACTTCCATTGCTTTTCGATAACAGGCGATCGCCTCAAAGTTTCGATTAAGGTTAAGGTAGGCATTGCCCAAATTCATTTGAGCCATAGCCCACTCTCTAGGAAACTCATCCTGGTTAAAGATTTGTAAGGCAGCTTGATGGGCGGCAATAGCCATTTCTAAATTCTCATTTAGATCGCCATTGATTCGAGTCCTATAAGCATTGCCCAGATTCGTTTGCACTCCTGCCCAATCTGCGGGAAAAGCGTCTTGAGTGTAAACTTGTAATGCTGCTTTGTTAGCTACGATCGCCTTCTCAACATTTTCTACCCGATCGCCATGAAGTCGATGGCGGTAAGCAGAGGCAAGATTCGTTTGAGTTTGCGCCCAAAGTTCCGGGAATTCTTCGCGGGTGCGGAATAACAGGGCATTTTCATAACAGGCGATCGCTTGTTCCAAGTTTTCCGCCTTGTCCCCGCAGATGCGATCGCGATAGATAATACCCAAATTATTTTGTATTTTAGCCCATGTTTTAGGCTCTGCTTCGCGGGTGTAAACTTCCATTGCAGCTTTGGAAGCCTCGATCGCCAATTCTTCATTTTCTAACCGATCTCCTCGGATTCGGTTCCCATAAGCAATAGCCAAATTATGTTGGATTTCTGCCCACATTCTCGGACGAGATTCGCGAGTCAATACTTTTAGAGCATTTTGACAGCAGGCGATCGATCGTTCTAGATTTTCGGCGCGATCGCCCTTAAAACGGCGGTGATAAGCATTACCGAGAGAGTTTTGACAAGCTGCCCACTGTTCTGGAAAAGCTTCGTAGGTTAAGACGGTGACAGCAATTTCGTAACCTGCAATGGCAATCTCTAAATTATTGGCTTCATTTCCTTTTTTAAATTCATGGATGCAGTAGCTCAAAATCATAAGGCGAGCAGCGATTCCTTTTTGCCCTTTGGGTGGCACTTCCGATAGTATTGCAGACGAGTGATATCGCAACACCTTAACAAAGTGTTCATCAAGTTGCTCTTGGTTAGCTTCAAGCAAGAGGTTAATTTCTCGCGCTATCCTTTGGTCAACCGTTTGAAAATTCCTGTGACTCTCTGAAATAGCGTCTAATAATTGAAAGAATAAACGATCGCGAGTTTCCTCTTGGATGGAATCCCATTGTGATGTCTGGCGTTTTGTCGCTGGGGGAGTTTTCTTCTGGCCGAATCCTTTTGCCATATTCTTTACAGGTTACGAACGGGAGACTACATATATACATCAGCCATCCGCTCCAAAATTACGCAGCCTCCCTCCATATTTCTGCTAACTTTTCCAGCAGTGCTTCGGCTAAATCTTGTAAATCAGTGTCAGCGCGATCGGCACTTTCACGAGTAAATTCCCCTCCTGCGGTACTCCCAGCTAACATCTCTCCCCCTGCGTACCGCCACTCGTACTCGTCGCAAGTTCGATAAATACGCTCTAATTGGGCAACAATATTGCTCTGCGATTGAGTTTGGATCGTGGAGCGTACCTGTACCGCCACTGGATCGTCAGTTTCTAAGAAGGCGATCGCTTCTTCTAAACGAGTAATCAGTTCAATTAAAGTGTCGATCGGCATCAGTTCTGCTACTGCTATTTGTTGCGGTGGGTTTGAGCTATCTAAGCTGGGAACAAATCCCAATAGTTGCACGGAGTCAAGGCGATCGCTAAACTGTACTCCCACATATCCAATCCGATTTTCTATTACTTCTTCGGGTAAGAACATGGTTGTTTCACCAGGTAAAACTGGGCGGCATTCTAAGGAGCCAATGCCAGGAATTACCAAGTCAGCGACATTAGCTAGTGTCGTTTTTGCTGGATTGAAGCTATCAGAACCTTCCAAATGTGTTTCTATTTGCAGCCATTTTAAATAGCTGTGAACTGCGTAAACTGCCAGTGCATTCAAGTAAACTCGTTTTCCTTTTTGGACTGTACTTTGAACTGCTGCCAACTGTCGCGCAATTTCGTGAGCTTTTAATTCTATTGGTACTGTTAACAGAGGTATTTCTGCGATGTTCATGGTTGTGGTTCCTGTTTATATCCTAGAGTGCGGGCTATTTCTTGCAACGAAGGTTCACATTTTCTATCCCAGTGAGAATTCAGAGTTGTGTACTTAACGTTTAACTCTTTTGCTAAGTCTTTGAACTTGTCAGGAGGGTCTTTTAACACTCTTCTTTTGCTGAGAAATTGGCAGTTACACTCCGGGTAAGAACGAGGGTAGCTATTTTTTAGCTTGCCTTCTGGATCTTGCTCAATGTAAAGTTCTAGTTGGATAGCAATTCGCAGAGTCGTTTCTTTCTGAACACTTTCAATCATGCCATCCAACCCGCTGAGCGTAAAATCGGGTAATAGTTCGAGCCGAGTTGTTTCTCCAATATCAGCAGCGATCGGCGCATCTAAACTAATAGGAGCCTTTTTGTCAGGAGAATACAAATCTTGAATTCGCCGACGCAAAGTGCCGTTAATCCAGTTAACCAAACTTTTTGAAACAGAAGATTGGCGCAGCTCAAATTTAGCAATGTCGCGACTAACCCATTCAAAAGTACGATTGAGGGCTTCAGGATAATTTGGATGAGATGACTTTTTGAGTCCTGGTAGTTGTTGAATTTGCAATAACAGCTTGTTCATGGCTGTTCGCCATTTTTTGCTTGGGGCTGGGTGTTGGCGCACCTCTGCAATTAGAGCGCTTAACCGTCCATCTAGGTCATCCATGCGACTTTTTTGAGGGGCAAGTTAGTTTGTTTATTAGCTATGAAAATTCGCGATCGTGCGAAAATTCTAAGCTATTTTCTCATGTGGTTGAGCTCTTTGTGTGCGTAAGTTCTTGCCGGGAGGGGGGAACAGGCTATTTCCACGGGAATTATTGCAACTGAAGCAGGCTAAACGCAGGTTGGAGAGTGCGTTAGACCCGCCTCGGCTTTTCGGGAGTAAGTGTTCGATGGTTCTTTCTGATTTCTGCATCGACTTGTTGCACCAGTGGCAGCGGTTTCCGTACAGTTCCAGAAGTTGGCGTCTCTTGTTGCGTCTTGAAGCTGGGGACATAAAGCTTTCGGAGCCTCACGGCTGTTACGTGTTCATTTACGTATCAGCTCCCTGCTAAAAATTTACGCAGCAGTTTCTAACAGAGGGATAACATTTGCCTTAAGTCTTTTCATCACATTGAAATGAACTTAAATACCCAGCTATACGTCTGTCGCTTGTTGTATAAGAGAGTCGGTGACTTTGTGAGAAGTTAAATTTTTAATTTGATGACCATTGCTCAAAAGTTTGAAAAAGCGAGATCCCTTTCTTCCCACACTATATATAGTGTGCCTGCGTCCAGGACTGTAAATGTACGATCGCCCCGCAGTTTCAGCGCCCCGCATCCTGTTACACTGAAATCCTGCGGTTGTGTGCGATCGACTCTTCGGAAAAAAACATAAAATTCTGTAGCCTACAATACATTTATTTGGTTAATGATTGTTTAAACTCTCCAAGTGTAGATTGTGTACTCTCCATAATTCTCCAAAACCCCTAAACGAGTGCGTTGTTTGCTGGACTGCGATTTATCGATCGTCGAACCGTTAAAAACCATAAGTAGTTTTGACCTGAATTCATCGGAATTGATTTGCACAAAATTTTTGAGCTGACCAGGGTGAAGACTAGCTACTAAATCTGTGCAGCGCAGGCATCTATCATATTGACTCAAATTAGTACAGGCTCTTGTCATCTATTTTCTTGCTAATAACCGAAATCCAACCGCATCTCACACTGGATTGTCACGCCCGGTGGACGGCGAAGTGATTGAGCCTCGCTCCTCCAATCTTTTAGAGCCTGCCAAAAAGGGCATTCTCCCAAAAGTTAGCTTTGACAAAAATCTTGGGTTAATCCAACATATTCGTCAATCGTTAGACTTTTGCTAACATCTATTTTTTCTCAACTACTCGTCCTGCAACCCCAATAAAAATAACCATGAGTGGAAACGAATCGCGCGTTCAAGCAATTTCTCAAATCGTCAACCGCAAACTGATGCCATGCCGGCCTCCCAAGCGGCTAGAAGATATGTGGGCAACAGACGTTTTTAGTCTGAGCAAGATGCAAGAAAGTCTGCCCAAAAGCATTTTCAAATCAGTAAAAAACACCATTCAAACTGGCCAAAAACTAGATGATTCCGTAGCTGATGTAGTTGCAGCAGCAATGAAAGATTGGGCTATTTCCAAAGGAGCCCTGTACTACGCCCACGTATTTTACCCGCTAACCAACAGCACCGCCGAAAAACACGACGGTTTCATCTCAGTGCAAGGCGACGGTTCCGTCATCTCAGAATTTGCAGGCAAAGTTCTAGTACAAGGCGAACCCGATGGCTCCTCATTCCCCAACGGCGGCATTCGCTCCACTGCCGCCGCTCGTGGATACACAGCCTGGGATGTCACCAGCCCTGCTTATGTCATGGAAACAGACAACGGCATGACATTGTGCATTCCCACTGTTTTCATATCCTGGACAGGTGAAGCCTTAGACAAAAAAACGCCGCTTTTGCGTTCCATTTCGGCAATGAACAAAGCAGCAACCAGAGTGTTAAAGCTATTAGGAAATACCGAAATTGCTCCGGTCAATTCCAGTTGCGGTTCCGAACAAGAATACTTCCTGGTAGATGCCAATTTCACCACCAGCCGCCCCGATTTAATGCTAGCAGGTCGCACCCTTTTCGGCAAACCTCCTGCCAAAGGTCAGCAATTTGACGACCACTATTTTGGAGCGATTCCAGAGCGCGTTCAAGTCTTCATGCAGGAAGTAGAAGAAAGAATGTACCGGCTGGGAATTCCTGCCAAAACCCGCCACAACGAAGTAGCTCCCGGTCAGTTTGAAATTGCACCAGTTTTTGAAGCAGCAAACGTCGCCAGCGACCACCAACAGTTAACCATGACAATTCTTCGCAACACTGCGAAGAAACACGGTTTTATGTGTTTGCTGCATGAGAAGCCTTTCGCCGGCATTAACGGTTCCGGCAAACACGTCAACTGGTCAGTCGGCAATGCCACCCAAGGGAACTTATTAGACCCAGGCGATACACCGCACTCGAACATACAATTTCTAGTTTTCTGCGGCGCTGTGATTCGCGGAGTTCACAAATACGGGCCGCTGTTGCGCGCCGTAGTTGCTACTGCCAGCAACGACCACCGATTGGGTGCAAATGAGGCTCCGCCAGCAATTATTTCTGTCTATTTGGGTTCGCAATTAGAAGATATCTTCGGGCAAATTAGCCGGGGAGAAGTTAAGGACTCTAAATGTCGGGGAATTATGAACTTAGGTGTAGAAACACTGCCTACTTTCATGAAGGATGCTGGAGACAGAAACCGGACTTCGCCCTTTGCCTTTACTGGAAACCGATTTGAATTCCGTGCAGTAGGTTCCGGTCAGTCTGTTTCCGGGCCGCTGGTGGCGATGAATACAATTCTTGCAGATTCTTTGGACTGGATTGCTAACAAATTAGAAAGCGATTTGGCTAACGGAACTGAACTGAATGCTGCCATCCAAACACTTCTCAAAGAAGTGATGGACGAGCACGGTGCGGTTGTATTTGGCGGCAATGGCTATTCGGAAGAATGGCACAAAATGGCCGTTGAGGAACGGGGTTTAGCTAACTTGCGGACTACTGCCGATGCTTTGCCAGTGTTGAAGGAAGGATACATTGAAGACTTGTTTGAAAAGACAGGTGTTCTGACTCCCGTTGAATTGGAAAGCCGTTACGATGTTTATGCTGAGCAGTATTTGCTGGCAATTGAAGTCGAAGCAAAACTGGTAATAAGCATGGCAAAAACCATTATTTACCCCGCAGCCGTGAGGTATTTAGCTGAACTTTCCGGCACGATTTCTAAATTGAAAGAGATTGGGATTGAACTGGAAAAGGAAAGTGCCGAAAAAGTAGCGGTGCTGGTTAAGTCCATGATGGATACTGCGAGCAAATTGAGTGCTGCTTTGAGCAAGCACGATTTTGCTTCGACAGAAGACCATATGCAGTATGCTTCGCAAACAATTCGTCCTTTGATGGATGAGGTTCGCCAGTATGCGGATGCTCTGGAAGGTGAAGTGGCTGATGATTTGTGGCCACTGCCTACTTATCAAGAAATGCTGTTTGTTAAGTAATAGCAAACAAATTCGGTTAATTGCAGGTTAGATTTGTAAGGACACGGCAGTGCCGTGTCCTTGCTTGTTTTTGAGGTTAAATGAGTGGTACGCTGAATCGGCCAGAGTCATTAAATGCCAGCTACAGTAAGAGTTGTGAAGATTGTTGAGATACGCTTCAACAAATTTATCGGCGTAGAAAAACTAATATTGCTGCGAAAAGCTATTATGCGAATTCAATCTTTCTTGAAACAAATGACTCTGGCTGCTCTAGCTCTATTGTTTGCGATCAGTTGCAGTCGATCGACTCCGAACGTAAACTCTTCCCCTGAAGCAAGTACCTCTAGCAGCTTTAGAGTGGCGTTGGTCGTCACAGGCTCCAAAGACAACAACAGTTGGGCTCAAGCCTGCTTTGAAGGGTTAAACCTAATCAAAGATAAATTTAATAGTCAGGTAGACTTTACGAGTCTTGACGGTGAAGATAGTGAAGCTACCCTTCGCAAATATGCCCAGTCAGGCTATGACCTGGTAATTGCAGCCAGTGGTGGCTATATCAAAGCTGCCGAAAAGGTCGCTCAAGAATTTCCGCGAACGAAATTTGCCCTGATTACAACGCATCCAGGGAATAACCAAAATTTGGGGGCTGTTGCCTTTCGATCGGGTGAAGTGGGGTACCTCACAGGCGCTTTGGCTGCCATGAAGACCAAAAGCAATAAAGTTGGCTATATTGTGGGTGCAGCTTATCCGGTTTACAAAGAAGAAGAAGCCTTGTTTAGGCGGGGAGTGAAGGCAACGAATCCCTCTGTTCAAGCCTCGACTGCTTTTCTCAATTCTTGGGTTGATACGGAAAAAGCCATCAAAGTCGCAACGGATATGGTGGCCTCTGGAGTAGATGTTTTGACAATCAACGCGGATGAGGCAGGGTTAGCCGCGCTAAAAGTGGTTACGCAAAAGCCAGGAGTCCTTGTGATTGGTTGGGCCAAGGATCAGTACGAATTGGCTCCCGGCAAAGTCCTAACTAGCGTTCTGCAGGACATTCCCAATCTGGTGCTCAATGCGGCCGTATTAACCCAGGAAGGTCGCTGGGAAGGAAAACTTTACAAGTTTGGACTCAAGGAAAAAATCTACGACTTTGCCCCTTTCCGTGGTAGTCTCACGTCTCAGGAAGAGGACACTTTCAAGACCATCCGAAATGCTGTGACGACTGGCCAAATTGATGTTTCTCCTTAGTGCGCCGATTAATTGATTTACCAATATTGATCCTAAGTCCGATGAAAAATCAACGCAACGATCGCGCTCTGCCGATCGCCAGAAGCTCCCCTTCACATCCCTGGCAACGCTTCTTTTCTATTGCAAATCAGCTCCGCTATGGTTTGATATTTTTGGTTCTCCTGAGCTTACTGCCCACAGGTGGCTTGCTGATCTACCTCAGCTTTCAGGCGCAAATCCAGCAATCGCGATCGCTCCAAGAAGAGCGTAGTCAGACAGCAGCAGGGCAGATTGATAATTATCTAGATGACTTGAAACGAAAACTGAGCTATTTAGCTAGGGTTAAAGGACTCACAAACTTTCAATCTCAAGCGCAGCAGAGCCTGTTGGAAGGGTTGATTCGTCATCATGATGCTTATGAAGCCGTTGCCATTTTGAACCGGAAGGGACAAGTTGTCGCGTCAGTTTCACCCTACGAACCGCTCAAGTTAGAAAATCCAGCCAATTCGCCACTGTTTATTCGTGCCTTCAAACAACAGGAAGATTATGTGAGTCCTGTAGAAATTAATCCTCAAAGCAACCAACTAAGCACCATTCTGGCGGTTCCGATTCGGAATGAGCGAGATGAGGTGGATGGGGTGCTATTAGCACAGATAAATCTCAACTTTCTCTGGTTTATTGTTTCCCAAACGGAGGTTGGCAAGACGGGTTATGTCTATGTAGTCGATGAGCGTAATTTTCTCATTGCTCAAAAGGCTCGTAAGCCAGAAACGTTTCAACTTGAAGATATTTCTAAGCGCCCTTTCTTTCAATTCTTGAAAGCATCCGAAGATATTAAGCGCCTTAATGTTTATCAGGGTCTAAATCAGGTAGAAGTATTGGGAGCAAGTGCCTTAGTTCGGAGCGTGAATTGGACTGTAGTTGTAGAACTGCCAACGGCTGAGGCCTATGCTCCCGTTTACCAAATGCTCTCAGTTATGGGAGGCTCATTGATGCTGGTGACGATCGTTGCTGTTGGCATTGGCTTTCTATTTATTCGGCAAATTGTCGTGCCGCTACAGCGCTTAACCACGGCAGCTACTGAACTCAGTGCGGGGCAATTAGAGACACGGGTCAACATCCACAGCCAAAACGAACTGGGGACATTGGCGATCGCCTTTAACAATATGGCAACCCAGTTAGAGGAACTGATTACAGCAGTTGAAGTGGAACGCAATTTTGTTTCAGCCATTCTTGAAATTGCAGGTGCCCTGGTAGTTGTACTCGACCCGCAGGGACAAATCGTTCGCTTTAATCGAGCTTGCGAACAAATGACTGATTACTCGTTTAGTGAAGTGAAGGGGCGCTACATTTGGGACTTGTTCCCGAACTCAGACTTAGCTGGAGAAGCCAAAACTACTTTTGAGTCTTTACAATCTGGTAATTTTCCCCAGCAGTATGAAGGCAGTTGGGTGAGCAAAGATCAACAACTCAGACTGATTGCCTGGTCAGATACTGCTTTAGTGGATGATCGAGGTGAAATTGAGTACATCATCAAAACAGGGATTGACATTACTCAACGAAAACAGGCAGAAGAAGAACTCAAAACGTCGGAGCAGCGGCTATCTTTTCTATTCCGCCAAAGTGCACTGGCAGTTGTGGAATGGGATTTAAACTTTAAAGTCACTGCTTGGAATCCAGCGGCAGAGCAGATTTTTGGTTACACGCCTACAGAGGCGATCGGACACCATGCCGCAGAATTAATTGTGCCTGCGTCTGCCCGAAAGGTAGTCGATCGAGTTATGAACGAGTTGTTGAGTCAGGTTGGAGGAATCTACAGCGTCAACGAAAATATTACGAAAGACGGCAAAACCATTATTTGCGAATGGTTCAATACGCCTTTAGTAGGGGAGGCTGGAAAGATTGTTGGAGTTGCATCCTTGACACTGGATATTACTGAACGCAAGCAAGCCGAAGCTGCGTTAAGGCAAGCAAAAGAGGAAGCTGAGGTTGCACTCAAAACCTTGCAGCAAACTCAGGCACAACTCCTTCAGGCAGAGAAAATGTCAGGTTTGGGGCAACTGGTGGCTGGTGTTGCTCACGAAATTAATAATCCAGTCAACTTTATCTATGGAAATCTAAGCCATACTGCCGACTACACGCAAAATTTACTAAAGTTGATTCAGCTTTACCAGCAAACCTATCCAACTAATACCCAAATTCAGGAAAAAATTGAAGAGTTCGAGCTGGACTACATTAGTGAAGATTTGCCCAAAATGCTGACTTCAATGAAGGTAGGAGCCGATCGCATTCGTCAAATTGTCCTGTCGCTACGAAACTTCTCGCGGCTGGATGAGGCAGAAATGAAGCCAGTTGATATCCACGAGGGAATTGACAGCACATTGATGATTTTGCAAAATCGACTGAAGGCAAAACCGGATCATCCTGTTATTGAAGTTGTTAAAGAGTACGGCGACTTACCGCGACTAGAGTGCTATGCCGGACAGTTGAACCAGGTCTTTATGAATCTTCTGGCAAATGCGATCGATGCTTTAGAAAACTACGATAATCAGCGTTCTCGAAAAGATATCCAAACAAATCCCAGTCGCATCACTATTCGGACTAAGCTAGTCACAAACGAAACTGGGCCTGGTTGTTCTAAAAACGTGGTGATTCAAATTCAAGATAATGGGCCTGGGATGACAGAAACTGTTAGACAACAGGTGTTCAATCCCTTCTTCACCACAAAACCAACTGGTAAAGGAACTGGATTAGGGCTATCCATCAGCTATCAAATTGTAGTTGATAAGCACGGTGGCTTACTCCAGTGCTTCTCTCAACCCAATCAAGGAGCAGAGTTCCGAATTGAAATTCCTGTTTTGCAAAGCGGTGCTGTAGCAATTGTTGGTAAATAACTGCTATCACATTCCTCTATATATAGCGTTTTTTAAGTAGCTGGGAAACTGCTAGAGTGCGTCTGAATGATTTGTGTAAATAAAAGAAAAGTGGTCAGCTCAAATTCAAGAAAAAAAGGAGGTAGACAAGTAGTTAATGCTAGCAGCGGGCGCTCTGACTCTCCACAGCAGGCTTTAAGAAGTCGGGGATTTAACATAAGATTAGATCGACCTACTTAAAGCTAGATAAATGACAGTACCGCGTCTCGAACAATTTAGAGGTTGTCTGATCGGTCAGTGTCTCGGCGACGCTATAGGCTGTAGAGTAGAAGGCTATCCGCCGGAAGTTTGCCAAAACTTTGTCAGCTACGAAGTTAGACTCAAAAAAATCAAAGATCGCGATCGCTTCGGCTTTCCTTTTGGTCAATACACCGACGACTCCCAACTCGCCCGCGAACTCCTCCAAAGCTACGTCGCTTGTGGCGAATTCGATCCCAGCGACTACGCCGCCCGTATTGCTGACATTTTCGCTCAACAGCGCATTGTCGGGCGGGGTCGAGCGACAGAAGAAGCTGCAAACCGCCTGATTCGGGGCGTTGCTTGGCAAGAAGCTGGTACTCGTGCTCCCAGTGCTGGTAATGGCAGTGCTATGAGGGCTGCACCGATCGGCTTAATATTCTACGATGACCCGTCCCAGCTTGTACAAGCTGCTTGCGATCAAGGGCGCATCACCCATCAAGATTCGCGGTGTTCTGCAGGTGCTGTGGCGATCGCGGGGGCTGTGGCGATCGTCCTTCAATCTGACATGATGATTGAAACTGAGCCATTTCTCTGTCAACTGAGCGAATGGGTAGCAGAAGTTGATCCTTCCTTTGCTGCTTTGCTCAAAGATTTGAATGATTGGGTGAAATTGCCCCCAGAGTCAGCCGTAGAGTTCATTTCTAAAGCTGGACTCCCGTTAAACTACGAGCACTCTTGGCAAGGAATTTCCCCTTTTGTAGTCGGTAGCGTCTTGTGGAGTTTATATGCGTTTTTGAGAACGCCTCAAGATTACTGGGAAACTCTCTGCACTAGCATCGCCGTCGGTGGCGATGTGGATACCACCGCAGCAATGGCTTGTGCCATCAGCGGGGCATTTCTGGGTCTAGAAGCCATCCCGAATCAACTAGCGGAATGTTTGAACGATCAGGGTAGCTGGCGTCTGGGCGAACTGATTAAACTCGCTGACATTTGTTATCAGTTGAAAGTCAAGTTGTAGCCGCTTCTAACAACTTAGGACTTATGATTAGGGCTAAATAAATTTGGACGATCGACATTTGTTTCTAAGTCTGTCGATCGCCCCAGAGTCAAATTCCTTCAATCAAACGATTTGCTCGCTAGAAGGTTCGCCACTAGCAGGAGGCTCTACCGTATCCCCAAAGGCAACCCGCAGAAAAGGCGGAGCCAAAAAAGTCGTCAGAATCACCATGATAATAATCGAGACTTCTAACGGTTTATCCAAAACCCCACTCGCCGAACCGATGCCGGCAAACACTAACCCGACTTCGCCCCGAGGAATCATCCCGACTCCGATCGCCAATCGATTGATTCCCGGCAGACCAAACACCACCCAACCAGTCACCAGCTTGCCAAAAATCGCAACCACAATCAAAAATACGGCAATCAAAAGACCAGCCCGATTATCCGGCACTGTTGGGTTCAAAACCCCCAAATCCGCCCGAGCTCCCACGGTTACAAAAAATATGGGAACCAGGAAATCCGCGATGGGTTTCACCAGTTCATCCAACTCGTTGCGGGCATCGCTTTCATCCAACACCAAACCAGCCGCAAACGCACCCAAAATCGCTTCGAGATGAATTGCGTTGCCCAGAAAAGCCATGAAGAAAGCAAAGATAAAGGCGGGAATCACAATATTGCCGCGAGTTTTGAGTTTCTCCACCACTGCAGTGAAGCTTTTGTTGAAGATGCCGCCCAACAGAATAGAACCGAGCAGAAAGGCAGTTGCACTGACAATCAAATAGATGACATTAACAACATCAATCTCACCGGTTTTCGCTAAACTGGCAACAACAGCTAGGACAATAATTCCTAGCACATCATCAATCACCGCCGCACCAACAATGATTTGACCTTCTTTAGATTTGAGTTGTCCTAATTCCGACAAAACTTTGGAGGTAATTCCGATGCTGGTTGCCGTCAAAGCAGCCCCCGCAAAAATCGCCGGAATCGCCGCCGTGTGGAAAATGAGCATCAAGCCCGCAGTACCGGCGGCAAAGGGAAATGCCACGCCCACACAAGCGACCACGACAGCTTGAACCCCCACTTCCTTGAGTTGTCTGATATCCGACTCCAAACCAATTTCAAACAGCAGAACAATCACGCCTATTTCAGCCAGCACTGAAATGACTTCACTCTGCGATTCAAACACACTGGTGAGGGCGGCAGGAGACAGATGATTAATCGATTGCACAACTGTCATAATCCCTGAGTCTGAGGCTGACAGCCCTGCTTCGGGAAAAATGACCAGGTGTAAAGCAGATACGCCAACAATTACCCCTGCTACAAGTTCACCCAAAACCGGCGGTAAATCGAACTTTTTAGCCGCTTCCGCGCCTAATTTACTGGCGAGATAAATCACTACCAAACTGAGCAAAACTCCGCTCAGAACGATCGGCGAATTCTCTGCATCCACTGTTGCTAACAAAGGTATGGGAGCAACTAGGGATGCCATCCCAGAACTTAAAGCTGTAATTGTATGGTTCAAAAACATGGTTACGATGATGGTAAGAAAGACGATTCTACGGTGACTGTTGACTGTTGACTGTTGATTGTTGACTGTTGACTGTTGACTGTTGACTGTTGACTGTTGACTGTTGACTGTTGACTGTTGACTGATGACTGATGACTGATGACTGATGACTAATGACTAATGACTAATGACTGTTGATTGTTGACTGTGAGTCGAAAAATTGATAACTGTTACATATTGGGTAGCCAGTTAACTCAACATGACTATCAAGCAAAACTCGAAGAACCCAAATCTGGCGGTACATCCTGCCACCGCCCTTGTCCGACTGCTTGAATTGCTTCTTTTAGCAAGATATCGCCGGTATAAATTGCCCTACCGACGATCGCACTTTTGACACCAATTGGTTCCAAAGCCAGCAAACTCAACAAATCGGCGATCGAACTAACGCCACCTGAAGCAATCACCGGAATCGAAATAGCGTTAGCAATTTCGCGCAAAGATTCCAAATTCGGCCCTTCCATAGTACCGTCGCGGTGAATGTCGGTGTAAATAATTTCAGCCGCCCCTAACTCGGCCATTTTTTGCGCCAATTCTGCAGCTAAAACTTCCGAAGTTTCTAGCCAGCCTCTAGTCGCAACTTTACCATTTCTGGCGTCGATGCCAACCAGAATTCGATCGGGAAATTCGGCGCACAATTCGCCGACTAATTGCGGTTGTTCGACGGCGACAGTGCCGAGAATGACGCGCCGGACGCCTAAATTGAGGATACCAGCAACAGAGGCGCGATCGCGCATTCCCCCACCTACTTGACAGGGAACGTCTACTGATCGGACGATCGTTTCAATGGCTGCTTGGTTGACTGGATGACCTGCTTTGGCGCCGTCGAGGTCTACTAAATGCAGCATTGTGGCGCCTTCATTTACCCACTGTCTGGCGACTTCGACGGGGTTGTCGTTAAAAGTTTGAGACTTCGCGTAGTCTCCCTGATATAATCTGACGCATTTTCCATCCAATAAGTCGATCGCTGGAATTACATTCATGATTTTTGCTCAAATTGGTAATAATTATACCAGTTAACAAAAAGAATGCAACTTTAGGCAAGCTCCCAACCCATACATAATCATTCATTATAAATTTTATCACCTAAAATAAAGATATTATTACCATTCCCTAATACCATTTATTTGTGACATTCGCAACCGCTATTAAGATGAAACATAATCGCCGAAGAAAGCGTTGACCATAAAGGAGTGTTGACATCAGCTTTTTGCAAAGCTTCGGCAGTCCAGTCATTGCAAGTTCTCAAAATAGAGTAACTGCCTTTTGCTTCATAAAAACTATCGCTGTTGTCGTAGCCGTAGCTAATTTTAATTTTATTACCGGCTGGGTCTAATAGGAATGAATTTTTAATAAAATTTACCAGGATCAGATAATTTTCCCCGCTAATTTTCACACATTTGGTTTCTATACTTTGGGGAAAAGCCCGATAACTTTGAACGTGTAGGGTAGACGGAGTAGGGAGAAATAGAGCTTTGAAAGCTGTAACTGGGTTGATACTTGCTGATGTGGGAGTTTCCAACATAAAAGCTCGATCTCCCCAGCCAAAAGACAAATATTTATAATCAGAATTCGCCTCCCGCCCTATTTCTATTAGCGGTAAAAATTGATTCCAGTCAAAATATTTATTTTTAACTGGAACAATGATTTCGGTGTGAATGCCTTGGCTGGAAACGTATAGAGACATGGTGCAATCTGCTTGCGAGTAATTTCCCCACTTTGTGGGAGTGAGATAGCCAATTGTTAGGAAAGCGCTTAAAGATAAGATGACAATTCCTAAGCGCTGTATGCTTTTTCTCATTTTAACCGTGGGTTTCAAATTCTGGCTTCTGAGGGCGGGCGCTGCATCTTTGTGGGAAAGAATTCTTGCAAGGCAGAATTGCGCTGTTCCGGGGTTTCCTTCGCCCAATTCGACAAACTTTCGTAGAAAAAGAACGACACGCCAGCGAAATCTCTTTTTCGCACTTCTTGCACTTGTTCTTGAATTTGTTTGAGGGGAACAGAATTATTTTTAAGACCTGTTAAAATGCCGATCGCAGTTGGAATATTAAGTTTAGCCAGTTTAACTTCTTCCCGTTCCAGTTCGGCACTAAAACGCTTGATATCGCTGCGATAAACCTGCAACACAATTTCGTCGATGTAGCCGCGTCTTTCCCAGGTAAACCAGTCCTGCAAGTGGGCGGGTAAAGAAAAGTGAAAAGGGTTGGGAGATAAGCTGACAATACATTTTTCTTTGCGGGATTTGATGTCGCGGGAAACTCGTCCCACGAAGTCGTTGATTTTGTCAGCGCGCCAGCGCACCCAGAAGGTTTCGCGGGGGTCGTTGGAGGGAGGACTTTTGATTTGTTGCTGATACATTGACACGGTTAACGGCTCGTAGCCAAATTCTACGGGCAAGCCGAAATGGTCGTCAAATTGAATGCCATCTATATCATAATTATCGACAATTTCTAGAATTAAATCTGAGATGAATTGCTGGACTTCGGGATGAAAGGGATTCAGCCAAACTCGATCGTGTTTGCCTTCTTTCCAAATAGTTGAACCGTCGCGCCGCTGCGCCAGCCAGTCGGGGTGAAGTGTGGCTAATTCCGATTCGGCGGGAGCCATGAAACCAAACTCAAACCAGGGGATTACTGCTATACCTTTTTGGCGGGATTGTGCTATAATTTCTTTGAGGATGTCTCGGTCTTTCAATCCGGGCGAGGGGTCGATCGACTGTCCGAATACTCGTTGGGCTGCATCGCTGGGATAAAGCGTATAGCCTCCTTGCCACACCGTGGGATAGATGGTATTAAAATTGAGTTGATCCAGTCGATTTACAGCGTCAATGATGTTGTTGCGGGAGAAAATAACGTCGCTGTCAATGTTCGTCAGCCAGACGCCGCGCAATTCGGTTGTTGGGGCTTTGGGCGGGGTTTGAGCCAAAAGACGCGGAGATAAAATCGCGGAGGAGGTAAGGGCGATCGTAAAAACAACTATTAAAGCCAGTATCCGCTGCCATTTGTGCAGTTTAATCATCAATTTGTCGCAAATATGATTATTGTGAGAGTTCTATTTTACCTCACTCAAGAGCACCATTCTCAGCAACAGGCTTTCCGGCCTGTTCCACAAGAGTGAATTTTTTTCTTGTGGGCCGTTGCTCCTCGCCGGCCCTTAAAAAGCTTATTCAAAATGATGCAATATCTCAGTTTTACCTCACATCTTGCACCATTCTCAATAATCCTTTTATGAACAGGTAAGATGCCTGTTCCACAAGAAAATTTATCTTTTGTGGAACAGGCCGGAAAGCCTGTTGCTGACAATGGTGCAACATCTCAGTTTTACCCTACTAAGAATAACCTTGCAGTTTCATCACTTGCCGATAGTGCGCTTCAATCTCGCTCACCGTTTGCGATTGACGCTTGCTCGTCCACTCGCTGCGATCGAATAATTCCCGCCTCAAAGCATCAACATCGATCGTTTTCACCTTACCTTCGGCGACAATTTGCTTGCCGTTTACCCAAACGCTGTCTACCGCATTAGTCGGGCGCCCCAAAATTAGCAAGCCAATCGGGTCGGTGCGCGGCAGCAATGATAAACTGGTTAAATCATACAGCACAAAATCTGCTTTTTTACCCACTGTCAGCGAACCCATTTCATCGGCGAGATTCAAGCCTTTTGCTCCTCCCAGGGATGCCATTTCTACAGACTGGCGCGGTGTAATCCATTGGCGGTAATCCAAATCCGTGATATTGTGCAAAATTGAACCAATTTTAATCGCTTCCAGCAAATCTTGAGAGTCATTGCTAGCAGCGCCGTCGCAGCCAAAAGATACGTTGACTCCCGCTTGACGGTATTTCAAAATCGGTGCAATCCCGCTTCCTAGCCGCAAGTTACTGAGGGGATTGTGTACAACAGTCGCTCCCGTTTCTGCCATAATTGCAATGTCGGAATCGTCCAGCCAAACGCAGTGCGCTAAAGAAGTTCGGGGACTCAAATAACCAATTCTTTGCAGGTGTTCGACAGCGCTACAGCCGTATTTTTCGTAAGCTAACTGTTTTTGAGCGGGGGTTTCCAAGAGGTGGGCGTGCCGACAAAGATTGTAGCGATCGCTCAAATCGATGCAGCCTTCAAACAAAGCATCGGAACACAGTTGAATTCCCGTCGGCGCCAATAATATATTAACACCTTTTTCGGGATTGTGAAACTGTTTTATGGCTGTTTCCATTAATTCCAAAGTGGCCTTAGTCGATCGAATGTAAGCCGCGTGTTCGATACCGCTATCGCCCGCAGGCATTCCCGCCGTCAGGGATTCATCTTGAATTAACGGCCCGATAAAAGCGCGGATACCGATTTCTTGATAAGCGCGAACTGCGGCGGCGATCGTCTCTAATTCTTGCCCCGGAATCAAAACTAAATGATCGACTACGCTTGTACCGCCCGACAGCAAAGTTTCTACCGCAGTTCCCAAGGCGCTCAAATAAACTTGTTCGGGATCGAGAGGTGTAAAATCGTATAATTCGGCAATCCACAACTCTAGGGGCAAAGGCGGAATGATGCCTCGTTGCCACATTTCTGAAGAGTGAGTGTGCGCGTTGACAAAACCGGGCAGCAGCAGCTTATTTTTGCCGTTAATAACTGTTTGACCCCCCCTATCCCCCCCTTGGTAAGGGGGGGAATTAGAGGTGGAGTTATTGGGCGCGATCGCACTTATGCAATTATCCACCACTTGCACATCTGCGGTTTCATAACCGCTATCAACCGGAATTAAAGTATTTTGAATTGTCAAGCTCATAGATTTACCCTTTTTGTAAATTTACATTGATTTTTATTGTATGATTCCCTGGCGCTAACATTGGCGATCGCCCAACGAGAATAAAGTTAATAAATCCTAAACTTTCTCAAAAAGTTACCCCGGATACTTAATTATAACAAAGATTTAAGATATGACAAGTTAGTAACAATCAAATAGTTATAAGATTGAAATTGTTTTTGAGTCACAATCATATGAATCCTGATTCTCTTCGCACCTTGGGCGTACCGCCGAATGCTTGGAAAGTTGATGCCAAAATTGCCGATATCACTCGATCGCCGATCGCGCCTGCACCTGTTACCCTGGAAACAGAAACTAAAACCCTGCGTTTAGACTTAGCAAAAGCAGCGATGTTGGTGATAGATATGCAAAACGATTTCTGTCATCCCGACGGTTGGCTAGCACATATTGGCGTAGATGTAACGCCCGCCCGAACTCCAATTAATCCTTTAAAAAATTTGCTGCCAAAATTGCGATCGCACGCAGTACCAATTATTTGGATAAACTGGGGGAACCGCCCCGATTTGCTCAATATTAGTGCAGCTTCCCGTCACGTTTACAATCCCACAGGATCCGGCGTAGGTTTGGGAGATCCGCTGCCAAAAAACAACGCACCTGTACTGATGGCAGGGAGTTGGGCGGCGCAGGTTGTCGATGAATTAAAACCCAAATCGGAGGATATTTGCGTTGATAAATATCGGATGAGCGGCTTTTGGGATACTCCTTTAGATAGTATCTTGCGGAACCTCGGCAGAACTACACTTTTCTTTGGAGGAGTAAACGCCGATCAGTGCGTCATGGCTACGCTGCAAGATGCTAATTTCCTCGGTTACGACTGTATTTTAGTCAAAGATTGTACAGCTACGACATCTCCCGAGTATTGCTGGCAAGCTACTCTTTATAACGTTAAACAATGTTTTGGTTTTTTGTCGGATTCTCAGGCTATGTTAGAAGCAATTAAATAGCAGTCATCAGGGGAGTATCTCTCTGGAGTATAAAAAGCGTTTTTGAGGAGTGCGAGAGTCCTGCATAGCAAAGCCTATATCTTGCTTCCTGCTCTGACAGCGAACTCTCCTGTGAAATCCATAAACTTTGGAGGTTGAACGGCGGACTAATGACTCTGGATTTACCACTAATGACAGCAGAAACATAACCACTGACAACTAACAATAAAAAAATGACAAACCACTGCATGATTCCTGTTATAAAGTCTCCCAAAGACTACCAAGCATTTCGCATCAGTCCGGGCGATACTAATAGATTAGCTATCGTCTTCGATCCGGTAATAGCTAATGTTTCATTAACAGTTTGCGTGGAGATTTTCGATGTGGGCGGCAAAACTCCTCCCAACCGCCATCAATTTGCAGTAGAAATGTTTTTTGTACTCAAAGGAACTGGGCAAGCAACCTGCGACGGCAAAACAGTTAGTATTCAACCGGGAGATAGTTTGTTAGTGCCTCCAACAGGCACTCACGTAATTGAGAATACGGGCAGTGGACGTTTGTACACTTTGTGCATCATGGTGCCGAATGAGGATTTTGTAGAACTAATTCGCAGCGGCACACCAGTCGAACTCGATGAGGAAGATATGAGAGTTCTCAGGCGATCGGATGTACTCGTACCGTGTTAGGTTTGTAGTAAGCTGTTACGCATTTAAATTGAAAATTCGGGACAGGCTAGAAGCCCGTCCCACAAGAGTTTTATGGATTTTTGACACACAGTTTAAATGTAAAACAGCTTATAGCAGTTTTTAATTGGATGAAATACAGGACATGGCAGTGCCCAAAGCGTGTCAACTTAAGCTATCAGTCCGCCAGTCCTCCCGCGCACCCGCCATTCCGCCAGGGACTGAAGTCCCTGTCTAATAGCTAAAGTCCTCTCAAGAGGACTAATGAGTTGAAAAGTGTTTTTCTTAGTCCTCTTAAGACGACTTTAGCTTTGAGGCAGGGGTTGAAACCCCTGCCGGACTATGGGTTGTACGTTAATTTGACACCAATGGGCAGTGCCGTGTCCCGACGAACAATCATCAGGTTTGTAGTAAGGACTTGAGTCCTTTATCAGAACTTTTTTAGTTGATGTTTTTTAGGATTTATGCTGAAACTTTGTCCGAAAGAAACAGCGTCTATGCTAACTAAAGATGGGGTTCGTTTAGATGCTGACATCTACCGCCCCGATGCGGAGGGTGAATTTCCAGTATTATTAATGCGGCAACCTTACGGAAGGGCGATCGCCTCTACATTAGTATATTCCCATCCCGCATGGTACGCCAAACACGGCTACATCGTTGTCATCCAAGACGTGCGGGGACGCGGCACTTCCGAAGGCGAATTTAACCCATTTGTTAGCGAAACACAAGACGGTTTTGATAGCGTCAATTGGGCAGCTAATTTGCCGGGAAGTAACGGCAAAGTCGGAATGTACGGTTTTTCCTACCAAGGCATGACTCAACTCTACACTGCTGCTGCTAAACCGAGCGCATTAATCACAATTTGTCCGGCAATGGTAGGCGGCAATTTATACGCAGATTGGGCCTATGAAGGCGGCGCGTTTTGTCTGCAATCAAATCTCGGCTGGGCAATTCAGCTAGCGGCAGAAACCGCTCGCTTAAAAGGCGATATTTCTGCCTATCAAGCCTTTTATGCAGCTTCGAGAAATCTCCCGCTATACGATACCGTGCCGGCGCGTCCTGAAATTATTAAAAATCTGGCACCAGACTCATATTATCACGATTGGTTGGATAATTATCGACCGAGCGAGTATTGGGAAAAGTTATCGCCAAACATCAAAGATTTAGACTTGCCAATGCTGCACGTTGGCGGTTGGTTTGATACTTATTTGCGGGGAACAATCCATCTTTACAAGGAAATGGTGAGCCGGAGTTCCTGTCCGCAGCATTTGATAATTGGCCCTTGGGCGCATTTACCTTGGGGGCGAAAAGTTGGAGTTCTGGATTATGGTTTAGTAGCTTCAAATCCTGTGGATGAGTTGCAAATTCGCTGGTTCGATCGCTTTCTCAAAGGAGTTGATACAGGAATATTAGACGAACGGCCGATTTCGCTATTTGAGATGGGGAGGAATGATTGGCGGAAATTTGATAAATGGCCTAATAATAATCATAAATCTTATTTTTTAGCAAGTACCGGACTTGCCGCGATGAGAGAAGATGCGGGTATTTTAACAGAGAGTTGCGCGGATGTTTGCACTGATGATATATTCGTACATGATCCTTGGCGGCCGGTGCCATCCTTGGGAGGCCACGCTGCATTTCCTGCAGGTGCGATGGAGCGATCGACTATTGACTGCCGCACCGATGTGTTAACATACACTTCGGCACCGCTAACAGCCGATTTGCACTTAGCTGGAGATATAATTTTAGAAGTATTTTGTACCGCCGATGCGCCGAGTTTTGATTTGTGTGCGATACTTTCTGAGGTCAAAGATAGCGGCAGTGTCTACAATTTTACTCAAGGTTACGTCCGGGTGAATTCAGGTGAAACACCTGTAATAATTGTGCTGCAAGCAACTTGTATGCAAATTGGTAAACGTAATGCGTTGCGTCTGAGTTTGAGTGCTGCTTGTTTTCCCGCTTACGACGTGAATCCGGGAACGGGTGCGCCGGGCGGTGAAGCGCGGGCGATCGATGCTAAAATTATCACGCTGACAGTAAGTTGTGGCGGAAATTGTCCCTCTCAAATTTTGCTGCCAATTGTCAATTAAACCTAAAACCTATCTAACTATGAGCATTATTTTTCACATCACCCGCAGCCAACAGTGGGAAGAAGCAAAACAAGTTCAATCCTATCGCGGAGATACGCTAGATACTGAAGGATTTATCCACTGTTCGACACTCCCGCAAGTTGTTAGAACTTCCAACAAATTTTTTGCTGGACAAACAGGATTGCTGTTGTTGTGGATTGACTTGGAAAAAGTGGAAGCAGAAGTTAAGTATGAACCTGCTGCTGGAGATTTTTATCCACACATTTACGGGCCGCTGAATGTTGATGCTGTGTTGAAAGTTGTTGAGTTTGAAGCGGGTGCAGATGGCAAGTTTGAATTGCCGGAAGAATTAAAAAATCTTGTTTAAGATTCTGATTTTTTAGCATTTTAAACTAACTTTTTAGGGCGGCCTAGAAGCCAACCCCACGGGAAAGTTGAATTTTGTGGAACGGGTATCTTGCCCGTTTCTAACATTAGTGGAAAATTTAAACTTCAACTGATTTATCAACCAACTCGGCCGCCAATTTCAGCGCCTCTTCGCGAGTCGCAATTCTCCCCTCAACCCGCGCTAATTGAATCTCCATTAACAATTGACCGATGCGTGGACTTCTGGGCAATTTCAAATATTCCATTAAATCATTGCCACTAACTAATTGGGTAGGATGAGCAATAATATCATCCCTATCCAGATAGCGATTAATTAACAGTGAAATATCCTCAACCGCAACTCCCGCAGCCACTGCCAAAACCGCTAAAACTGGAAATACTATTCCTACATCCCTAAACAAAAAATACTGTTCTCGCAAAGACATTTCCGCGATAGGTTTTGCTTGCAATTTGGGCAAGTATTTCAAAAGCCCGATCGCACTTTTAATCTCCGCATTGCTGTACTTCAACCGCAGCAACTGAGTTTCAGCAATTGTCGGGTCAGAATCTGCCAAAATAGCCAATTTCGCGACAGCCAACAAAGGCGTTTTAATCGTATCTCGAATCGAGCGCGAAAATTCTCTCCCCAAATCTGGATAAATTGCCGCTAACTTGTCAGCAGACGCATCAATTTTTGTCAAAATATCAAAATGGTCGATCGCACTTTCAAACCAAATCGAAAACAAACCGTCTTCGCAACCGCGACAAATCCAAGGAACACCGTTAGGATTGCTCAACAAATAACCCAATTCGGTCCGCACCCGTTCCACCGCTACCCGACTCAACAGCGGCGCCAATTCCCGAATCGCCGATTGAGTTTCAGCTTCGATCGCAAAACCCAACTGCGCCGCTTGGCGGTAAGCTCTTAATAACCTTAGCGGATCGTCCTCCAAATTTGACCGCGAAACCATCCGCAGCAAACCCAACCGCAAATCAGTTTGACCGTCCAAAGGATCGATGATTTCTCCTGTAAAAGGATTGCACGCGATCGCATTTATCCGAAAATCCCGGCGCAGCAAATCCCCCTCCAGACTCCCCCCTTCCGCCTGCGCCAAATCCACCGTACCGCCCGCAAACACCACCCGCGCAATTTGGCGTTCCGCATCCAACAAGACAAATCCAGCTTGCGTGCGATCGGCAATTTTTCGAGCAGTCTTCACGGCCCGTGTTAGCATAACGAAATCCAAATCAAAATAGTGCGATCGCCTCCCCAGCAGCGCATCCCGTACCGCACCGCCCACCAGATAAGCAGGCGGTGTCAGCAGTTCCAAATCAAACGGCCAAGAATCAGGAGATAATGAAGAGGGCAAATTAATCGGCATCGCAACAAAAATCTACTTTCCTTACAAACAATTAAACTCTTGCTACGCTAGATTAACAGAAAGCTCAAATTTCACCAATCTTTTTGAAATGCACAGAGGATATCAAGAATGTGTATTTGTATTAACTGCCACTATGTAGACCGCTGCTTCACCTACCACGCCGTAGAAGAACAGCACGAACAGCTTCACCTCACCGAAACACCCGATTTCGACCCCGTAGAACCCACCATCAACGTCAACATCCGCCCCCGTCAAGACGAAATTGAAATGGAATGGGATGTAGTCGGGTGTCAGAGTTTTAAGCAAGAGACCGGCAAATGGGCAAAATTGCGGCCAGGCGAACTCGTCCCGACTTAAGGAAGAAGTCATTAGTCAGTAGTCATTAGTCATTAGTCATTAGTTATTTGTTGGTTGTTGGTTGCTATTTGTTGTTTTTTATAGGTTTTTTGTGAGTTGTTGGCGATAACAACCAATAACCAATTCCCAATTCCCGATGCCCAATTCCCGATGCCCGATGCCCAATTCCCGATGCCCGATGCCCAATGCCCGATGCCCAATTCCCCATTCCCCATCTAAAATCTAAAATCTAAAATCTAAAATCCAATGTGCTATTGCTTAAACCCAACTTGTCAGAATCCGCAAAACCCAGGGGATGCAGAATTGTGCCAAAGTTGCGGCTCAAAATTGTTGTTAAATCTTGATTCAGAAACGCCATCAGCATCTCGCTACCGAACCATAAAGCCGATCGGGCAAGGAGGCTTTGGCCGAACATTTCTAGCAGTTGATGAAACCAAACCCCTGATTTTTTCGCAGTGCGTAATCAAGCAATTTTTGCAGCAAAATACCGCAGCCGAAAAAGCCGCTCAACTATTTTACCAAGAAGCAGCCCAGCTAGAAACCTTGGGAAAACATCCGCAGATTCCCGAATTAATCGCGCATTTTGAACAAGATGGGAGACAGTATTTAGTACAAGAATTTATAGACGGCAAAAACCTAGCCAGAGAATTAGAACAAAAAGGAGCATTCACCGAAACTCAAATTCGGCAAATCCTCAACGATTTATTGCCCGTGCTCCACTTCGTCCACAAATCCAAAGTTATTCACCGCGATATCAAACCCGAAAATATCATTCGCCGCCGGCTAACTCCAGCCCCTTTACCCGCCTTAGAAAATTCCTATCAACCCTCTCCTTTCCAAAAAGATATTGTTTTAGTAGACTTTGGTGCAGCCAAGAAAGTAACAGCAACCGGGTTGCCGCAAACTGGTACAATCATCGGCAGTGCTGCTTATACAGCCCCAGAACAATTGATGGGGAAAGCAGTTTTTGCTAGTGATATCTACAGTTTGGGCGTTACCTGCATTCACTTGCTGACGGAAATTCCTCCCTTCGATTTGTTCGACAGTACAGAGGATTCTTGGGCTTGGCGAAATTATTTGAAGACTGCTGTTAGCGACGATTTGGGCCGCATCCTCGACACCATGCTCCAAAGTGCCACCAATCGGCGCTACAGTTCAGCATCAGCAGTCATCCGGCACTTGAACCCCAAACCGGTGTATTTAGACGCACAGCCGGTGCTAGACGCGCCGGAAACGCCCGCAGAGCGGGTGGTTACACCTGCGCCCGGTGTGTCGCTTTTTACTCGCCAACAGCAAGCCGAAATTCAGCAAGCTTTGCAAGAGGATCTCGCCCCGTACAATGTTACAATCCAAGTCAGTCAAGCCAAGCAACAGCTCAATATCGTCATCAACAGAACCGAAGACAACCCCGTTTACTATCCGCACTTATCTCAAATAATTGCCACCAGACTCACCGATTTGCAGTTAAATAAAGTCGCAGCCGTGAAGCTGTTGGGAAGACTCAACAATTCTCGCCGCCCGGAGTGGAAGCAAATATTGCAAATCGATCCCAAGATTAAATTGAGAAACAAACTGGTGCGGCTGCAACACAATCAATTACTAAAGAAAGCCGCCTCTGTTACTACCCAAGAATTTTGGCTGCCCAAGTTGAAAACTCAGGATTTTTGGATAGATGCGCTAATGTTTGCCTTAGTTTGGTTTATCTTTGGCTCTCAAATAGTCATTTTTAATTCTTGGTTTGCGCTAATAGTTACGTCGGGTTTTATGACGGTGAAGCATCAAGTTTCCCAACACAAAGAATTTGCCAATAAAAATTTATTTGCAAGTTTAGTAGTGCTGTTTTTGGTGACTGGTGGCATGGGGAATTCCAGGATTTTAAATACGGGAATATTTGGCATTCTTTTGGGTTGCTTAGTTGTGGCTTTGCCGCTGTTTTTTGTTAAGGAAAATTATCAGTAATCGTGAATAGCAATCCCCAAGACGGAACATCCGTTAAAAAATACGGCTTAGCCCTGCACACAGCTAGTCGCGAACTCGGTTTAGCCATCAGCAATTTTGTCGGGGATTCTCGCTGCCAAACTTGGAATTTGGATCGGGATTTAGCAATTCATTTGCATCAGTATTTAGTCGAGTTTATTCAGCCCCAAACTTGGGCAGATTTGGCTTTTATTGCTGTGGCGAAGGGGCCTGGAGGTTTCACTGGGACTCGGATGGGTATGGTGACGGCGCGGACTTTGGCTCAACAGTTGGATATTCCGGTTTTTGCGGTTTCAACTTTGGCGGCTGTCGCTTGGGCGGAACCCCCCCAACCCCCCCTTGCTAAGGGGGGGCTTTTGAGTCCAGAACCTTCCCTTGCTAAGGGGGGGCTTTTGAATACGGAACCCCCCCAACCCCCCCTTGCTAAGGGGGGGCTTTTGAGTGCAGAACCTTTCCTTGCTAAGGGGGGGCTTTTGAATACGGAACCCCCCCAACCCCCCCTTGCTAAGGGGGGGCTTTTGAGAGATGATATCGCGCTGCAAATGCCTGCACAGCGGGGACAATTGTTTGGGGCGGTTTATTCAATTAACAGTAATTCTGGTGTAATTGAGTTGTTTCCTGAGACGGTGATGACTCCTGAATCTTGGCAAGAAAAGTTGGATAATTGGGGTAATTCTTATCAGTTAATTGAAGTTGGCAGCGAGTTGGGTTGGTCGGTTTCGAGTGTGTTGGAATTGGCTTATTTGGAGTGGCAAATGGGAAGTCGTCCTGATTGGTCGGATGCTTTGCCTTTTTACGGTCAACATCCGGTTAAGGGACACTGAATATTGGGAATAGGGAATTGGTAATTGGTAATTGGTAAATTGTTTATTTAAGGGCGATACAAACTTCGAGGCAAAAAGTTAATGTTAGGGGGTCTGGGCTTTCGGTTCGCAATCGATCGATCTCAGCTCGATCGCAGCCGCGAGATTCCATAAAATCGAGCATCCAGTTCGTTATGGTAGCGAGATCGATGTATTTTGCTCCGAGACAAACAGGGCAAATTTCTGGGCTGAGGGTACCGGTGCCGCCGCATTCGGGGCAATCCCAGTGGCTGGTTACGGGATCGGGGGTAGTTAGGATGTTGTTCATGCTGGGAAAAAGTACGCGCGGCGTAGCTATGCGGCAGGGAATCGCACTACTCGTTCACTCTAGCAAAAATGCCGATCGCCCTGACTTCTTCCTGCCTTTACACTAAGGGGGTTAGTGATTAAAATTGACAACAATACAAAAGGGGTGGCTATGTTCGATCGCACTCAATGGTTTTTAGCTGGAATGTCGATCGTACTTTCGGTTCAGCTAAGTCAGCCAGTTGCAGCAGCCGTGCCCGTTGGTAAAGTCGTACAAACAGCACAAACTAACAGTAACGAAGCTGCTGCAAAAGCATTAAACGAAGGACTACAACTCTACCAGCAAGGAACGGCGGAAGCAAAAAGAAGTGCGATCGTCAAGTGGGAAGAAGCATTAAAGCTGTATCGGGAAGCGGGCGATCGTCGCGGGGAAGCTACCACCCTCATCGGCATCGGCAAAGTATACTCAGATTTGGGAGAAAAACTCAAAGCGCTAGAGTATTACAGCCAGTCCCTTCCCCTATTTCGGGCCGTGGGCGATCGCTCTGGGGAAGCTACCACCCTCATCGGCATCGGCGCTGTCTACTCAGATTTGGGAGAAAAACAGAAAGCGCTAGAGTATTACAGCCAGTCCCTTCCCCTATTTCGGGCCGTGGGCGATCGCTCCCTTGAAGCTACCACCCTCAACAACATCGGCTTAGTCTACTCACAATTGGGAGAACAACAGAAAGCGCTAGAGTATTACAGCCAGTCTCTACCCCTGCGTCGGGTAGTAGGCGATCGCTCTAGGGAAGCTGGCACCCTCACCAACATCGGCTTAGTCTACTCAGATTTGGGAGAACAACAAAAAGCGCTAGAGTATTACAGCCAGTCCCTTCCCCTATTTCGGGCAGTGGGCGATCGCTCCCTTGAAGCTACCACCCTCAACAACATCGGCAGTGTCTACGATAAATTGGGAGAAAAACTCAAAGCCCTAGAGTATTTTAGCCAGTCGCTGCCTCTATCTCGGGCAGTGGGCAATCGCTCAGTGGAAGCTGTCACCCTTTACAACATAGCTAATGCCAAACGCGATCGAAACAATCTTACCGAAGCCCTCAACGACATTGAATCCTCTATCAAAATTATCGAAAACCTCCGCACCAAAATAGCCAGCCCAGAACTCCGCAGCTCATACTTTGCCACCGTACAAAACTACTACGAATTCTACATCGATTTGTTAATGCAACTGCATAAAACTAATCCTAAATCCGGTTATAATACAAAAGCCTTAGAAGCCAGCGAACGTTCTCGCGCCCGCAGCCTCCTCGAACTCCTCCAAGAAAGTAACGCTAACATTCGCGAAGGCATTTCCCCCGATTTACTGCAACAAGAAAAGAGCGTGCAACAGCAACTCGATGCCATTGAAAAGCAGCGCATTCAAGAACTCAGCAGCCCCAATCCCAATCAAACTAAAATCGCTGAAATCGACTCTGGGCGCCTCGCACTTTTGCAACAATATCAGCAACTTCAAACTCAGGTTCGTACCGCCAGCCCCCGCTATGCAGCCCTCACCCAACCCCAACCTTTAACGCTGCCAGAAATTCAAAAACAGATTCTCGATGAAAACACGATTTTATTGCAGTATTCCCTCGGCGAAGCTCACAGTTATTTGTGGGTTGTGACATCAACAGGACTAACTAGCTATGAATTACCAAAACGCGCCGACATTGAAACAGCAGCCCGCAATTTCCGAGACGCAATAACTAGCCCAATCCAGAGAGATATTCCCCAAAAAGTTGCTGAAGCAAGTGCAAATCTGGGTCAATTAATTTTACAGCCCGCAGCAGCCCAATTAGGCAATAAACGCTTATTAATTGTTCCCGACGGCGTGCTGCACTATACCCCTTTCCCGGCTTTAACTCTTCCCCAACCCGCCGGACCAAATACCAATGTTCCCTTAATTGCCGAACATGAAATTATCACTCTGCCTTCCGCCTCAACTCTCGCCATTCTTAGGCAAAATTACGGAGATAGAAAACCACCAAGCCGAAATTTAGCAATTTTAGCCGATCCTGTTTTCAGTCCAGACGATGAAAGAGTCAAAGGAAAAATCACCCAAGCAACAACAGAAAAATTAGAAGCAAATAACCTCGGTTTAAATCGCTCGCTTCGTGCTTCTAATCGGCAATGGCCGCCCGAACGCCTCGCATTTACCCGCCAAGAAGCCCAAACAATATCCAGCTTATTTCCCTCAGCTTCTAGCAGTCAAAAGATTGATTTTGATGCCAGCCGCACTACTGCCACCGACGGCAGTTTAGCTAATTATCAAATCGTTCACTTTGCCACCCACGGCCTTGCCAACAGCAAAAATCCCGAACTGTCAGGAATTGTGATGTCGATGGTAGATGACAAGGGCAATCTCGTCAATGGTTTTTTGCGCCTCACGGATATTTTCAACTTGAAACTGGCGGCAAATTTAGTGGTTTTAAGTGCTTGTCAATCGGGCATGGGACAGAATGTTAAAGGCGAAGGAATGGTGGGATTAACAAGGGGTTTTATGTATGCGGGGGCGCAGCGGGTGGCAGTGAGTTTGTGGAGTGTAGATGATGAAGGAACTGCTGTGTTAATGCAAAAGTTTTATCAGAAAATGCTGCAACAAAAGTTAGCGCCGGCGGCAGCTTTGAGGGCGGCGCAGATTGAAATGATGCAGCAGGAAAAATGGAAATCTCCCTATTATTGGGCTGCTTTTACCTTGCAAGGGGAATGGAAATGATATAATAGTTAAAGGTTATCAGAGGTAAACCCCATGAAAATTACTCTCAAGCCTGAGCAGCAAAAATTCATAGAAGCACAAGTTACAAGTGGCAGATATCCTTCGGCGGAGGAGGTAATCGCAGCGGCATTAGAACTCCTAGCGGACAACAGTGATCCCAAAGAGAGCAACAGCTATCACAAATGGGTAGAAGAAACGCGACCAAAAGTATCAACAGGAATAGCTCAACTCGATCGCGGTGAAGGAATTGATGGAGAAATAGTCATAGCCAGATTGCAGGAAAAATTTCGCAAAATGCGGGAGAACTAAAGATGAGTCGCTACATTGTTTCTCCAGAAGCGAGTCGCGATTTAGATGAAATTTCGGATTACTTTGCAGCTAGAAATATTGAATCTGGAGAACAGTTCGTCGAGGAGTTCAATCGAAAGTGTCGCAATTTAATTAACTTTCCTAATATGGGTCGTAGTTACGAGGAACTAGTACAGCTCGGCGTAAGTACACAGACTATATTTATGGTAGAATAACATAGTTAGCTGAGACCCGTTTAGGTGGGTGATCGAGGAGTCAGAGATGGCCTGATTAATGCCTAAAATATTAAAGTTAAGCGATGGCGAGCGTCATCAACTTCAGAAGTTGATCGACAAACACAAAACGCCCCAACAGCTA